>NZ_JBFUKX010000002.1:0-235150 GCF_056400605.1 Mucilaginibacter sp. P5_A4
CGGTAAAGTGTAGGTATAATCCCACAATAATGCCTGGATATCCCCTTTATCATTTTTACAAACCCATGAACGTGTGTCTGTATTGGCTAATTCGGTTCCTCCAAGCTTATTCATAAACTTATAAGAATAAAAAGCAGGCTTGTTTATGCCTTGAATGTTGAGTAAACCAAAACCTCCATGAAAAGGTGTAAACCGCGGACCAGGTTCTTCAAAAACATCGGTAAAAACCCAGTATGACATGGAGTTGGCGGCATTGCCAACTTGTTTTATTTTTTCCAAAATATAGGCTGCTTCCTGATAACTGTCGTGCACAGGGTCTGCCGGTGTGTAGGACGAGCTCCATTCCGTGTAATGCAGTTCCAGGCCTGGCTTAGGTGATTGAGAAATTTGTTTACGGGATTTCAATACGTCGCCGCTAACTGCCAGCGAATCTTTACTTAATACCGTACCCGAGTTGCCATACTCATCCAGAAAGCCTTGGTTTACCCCATATGAATGGGTGCTTACAAAATCTATTGGAATGTTATTTTTGCTGCAATGGCTTATCATCTCGGGAATCCAGGCCGCGCCTGCAGTAGCGGGCCCGCCTACTTTGTATCCGGGGTTTACGCTTTTAATTGCTTTGGCGGAATAATCGTACAATTTAAAATAATCGTCTTGCGTACCTGTCCAAAATCCGGGAGATAAGTTAGGTTCATTCCATACTTCAAAATACCAGGACTTTACTTCCTCAGCACCATAACGTTCTGTAAAATGCTGAACAAGGTTGCTAATGAGCGCCTGCCATTTGTTATAATCTTTTGGCGGAGTAACATTGCCGCGCCACCAAAAAATTGTCTGGCTCCCGCTTGCCAGGGCGTTAGGCATAAAGCCAAGTTCTACAAACGGCTTCATCCCAATTTTGTGCAGAAAATCAAACAGGGCATCTACATACATATAATTGTACTGGGGGTTCCCTTTGGAGTCTTCGGTATAAACAGCCATATCATCAGTGAGTAAGCCATGCATGCGGATATACCGGAAACCACATTGTTTTCTTACGTATTCCAGTTGTTGCTGCCAGTCGGCACGTAGCCCTTCATTGGCCCGGCCTGCACCCACACAGGTGTTAAACATGGCATTAAGCTTACCCGATGTCTTGTTTAAATCTACGTTAATCGCTCTTTGGCCATTTACGTTTGCCAAAAAAGCGAATTGCGAAAGCACCAATACCCAAATTATTTTTTTCATCTGTTTTGTTAATTCTTATTAAAATCATTCTGTCCATACGAGCACGCCCGATGGTTTTAGTGTTTTTTCCCCAATTAAAACTTTTGCATTACCAGGCAGATTAACGGTGTAATTTTCTGATGAATAATTTAATGCCGTATAAAAGCCATCGCGCCAATAAACAAATACACCGGGAGGATAATCCTCCGTTGTAGCACCGGCATCTTTATAAATCTGCCTCAACAAATCCTTTTCTAATTTAGAATCATCGCTATCAACACCGATATAGGTTACGTCGCCTTTGCCAATCCGGTGTTTTACTACAGCAGCTTTTCCTTTATAGAACTGGTTATTATATGTGGCCAGCACACCGGAAGTATCTTTGGGCACGAGCAAATCCGCCCAACTATGCCATGGATAATGATTCGAATTCATCAGTATATCTCCTTTACCATATGATGAAAGCATATCGGTTTGGTTTACATGGGCACCAATCAGGTTTGAAATTGGCAAGGCGGTCTCCCCTTCCCAAAAATGCCCTCTGCGATCTTTGGTACCCGTACGGCAGGTAATAACCAGATGGCCGCCTTTGACTACATAGTCATTCCATTTTTTTACCAATGCAGAATCAATCATTTCATAAGCGGGAACGATTACACATTTATACTTCGACAAATCTGCCGTTTCCTGAATTACATCAACAGGTGCACCCAATGACCTTGCAGTTTTAAGGAATTTTACCGGATAATCCCATGTATTCCATTGCCCTGTCTGTCTTTGTCTGTCAATGCTCCAGTAATTTTCCACATTCCACAGAAGCGCTGTTGACCGTGCAGTCAGCTTGGCCGGCATCTTCGTGCCTGGCGTAAATTCCCTCCTCAGTTCTGTTATTTCTTTCATAAACTGCATATAATCTTTACCGCCCTGCGAAGGTGTTACGCCATCCGTTTGTATTACAGCGGCATGATATTGTTCTGCACCATATAAAATTTGACGAAAGCGGTACGAACAGGCGATCTTTCCTCCCGCCGCAAAGCTGTGGTACAACCATAGCCGAACGGTACCTGGTAAAAGCAGGGGGTTGTAGCTCCCCCAATTAACGGGGCCTGGTTGAATCTCCAAAACCCCTGAGACACCGCCCACAGATTTGTAATATTCTGAAGCAAAAAGAACGACATCGCTGTTGCCTAAACGGAAACCTGATTCGCCAATATTATCAGTACCGCCGTTTGGATAAGCCGTATATGCCGCAAAATCCAGTTTTGTGGTACGGTTAGGATCTGAACCCGTGCAAACGGCAGTATAGTTGGTGGTAACAAATTGCGCCTTTGAAACGTAACTGCGTAAAACTTCTGCCTGAAAATCAAGGAACTCAGCCTGGGCATCTGCCGAATATCTTTTAAAATCCAGTAAGGCATGGGGATTATTACCCCACCAACCTACGAGGTTAGTATTAGGGATGATAACCTGATCAAAACTATTAAACCACTGGCTCCAGAATGCGGCACCCCAGGCAATATTTAATGCATCAATGGTTTTGTATTTATTTTTCAGCCACGTTCTGAATGCTTCCTGCGATGAGAGGCTGTAGTCGGAAACAGCACCCGGTTCATTATCTATTTGCCAGCCCATCACATTTTTGTTTTGCCCGTATCGTTTCGCCATTTCGGTTACTATTCTTTTTACAAAGCCACGGAACTTCGGGTTGACCATCGATTCCAGGCCCCGCGTGCCATTTTCCGCACGGATATAGTGGCCATCCATAACAAACGTCTCCGGGTAGTTTATCCGCATCCACGTTGGTGTGGTTGCAGAAGGCGTACACAACAACACTTTAAGGTGGTACTTTGTGCAAAGGCCCACTACCCTGTCAAGCCAGGCAAAATCAAACCGTCCTTCTTCGGGCTCCATTTTAAACCAGGCAAATTCGGCCAGGTGCACAAACTCAAAACCCATGTCTGATATCTTTTTTATGTCCCTTTCCCATTGGGCTTCACTCCAATGTTCGGGATAATAATAGATACCCGTTGTTACCAAATCTTTTTCCGGGAAAAACCGGCTGATTTCCTGTGCTTTTAACGCTGCCGAAGGGATTAAGATCCCTAATATAATTATAATTATTAATTTTCTCATCTAAAGGTCCCTGCTTTTTTACAGCAGCTGTTATAAAGTTGTTTAATATAAATTTCGTTTGGTATGGATACAGTTGATGTATAAGTTAAGCTATAGTTAATACATTACATTTGTTTATAATACAAGTGTTATTTGGCCTCAGCCTGACCCTCGGGCGAACGCCGCCACTTAAAATAACTATCTAACACCTTTAGCGACGCGGCACCTGGCACGGGGCCGGTATGCGCGGTTTGCGAAAAGTACATCACTACCGGATACGCATCGTTGAAAGCGGGCCATGCTGGCGTTCCGCCGCCATTCGGGTCGCCATACTTGGCAAAGTTTGTCCAGTACGTGCCCATCGCGTCCGAAATGGCCAAATCTGTTTTAGTAGTTTGGGGACTTGAGGCATCGAGCGTACCAAATACATAAGCCACTTCCTGCCCATGGGGCGAGCCAAATCCGGCATGGGGCGAACTTTCCGGATAATCGGGGTGCTGATCAAAATAATAATAAAAAACTTTTGATTTACCCTTTGACTGTAGCCGTGCCCAACTCCAGGTATGCCAACCAAACGCGGCATCCCGCATCAGATCACGGGCTGTTTTTGCAACGTTAACCGCGCCGGCAGGATAAGCTTTAATAAGTTCGTCAGCAAACTTACCATAGCGGTCTTTTACCGCAGCTACATATTCTTCCGGCGTTTTTGGAGGCGAGAAACTGGCACCTTCATCGGAGTTATAACCTATCAGTACAGGTATTTCGTTATATTTTCCCTCTTCATAGCGTTTGTATTGGTCGCCTGGTATTACCCAGCCGTCTACAATGGGCCAGGCTAATCCACGTACCGCGGGCAGTTTATCGGCATCTATCTTTCGCAAATCAGCAATTGAAGTAAACCCGGCATCTTTAACGTATGCTAAACCTGCGCCTTCCGCGTAAGGCAAGCTTTTCATATTTTCACCCGGATAAGTTGTAGCACGTGTAGGCCCAAATGAACCGCCGCTTTGGGAGATTGCGCCATGGAAAAGGCCTTTAGCCAAAGGGCTTGCACATAACATACTTACAGCAATACCGCCTGCCGATTCACCAAAAATTGTAACTTTATTTGGATCACCGCCAAATGCGGCGATGTTTTCCCTGATCCATTTAAGGCCGGCGATCATGTCCAGCAAACCATAGTTTCCCGAAACATGATTGGGATTCTCGGCGCTAAGTTCGGGATGCGCTAAAAATCCAAGCTGTCCTACCCGGTAGGCGATGCTTACCAATACTACACCTTTTTTTGCCAGCTTCTCCCCGTTATAAGATGGTTCAGCAGTTCCCCCAAAGTTAAAAGCACCGCCGTATATCCATACCAGCACCGGTATTTTGTCCGCCGGCGATTTAGCGGGTGTCCAAATGTTCAGATACAGGCAATCTTCACTTTTTCCTGAAACGGGATTGCCACCCTGTTGCATAGGTTCCGGGGCAAATTTATCGGCATGGCGAATGCCATCCCATTTTGCGGCGGGCTGCGGCGCACGCCAGCGCAGTTCGCCTACCGGAGGCATTGCAAAAGGAATGCCTTTATAAACGGTAAGGCCGCTTTCAGGAATTCCTTGTACCAACCCCTCTTTCACTTTAACCGGAGAGGGTTGGGCTTGCATCAATTGAGCGGCAAGCAGCAGCGCAAGCAAAAAAATGAGATGTCTCATAATAAACATTTATAATTATTGGCTTATCAAAGCTACATTAAATGAACGACCTTGAAGGGCATCGAGGAGAGTTTGAAATATTGCTATCCTCACTTACCTGAACGCTCAATTTTTTCAATGAGTTGGCGGATAAAAAACGCCCCTCCTATACCTCTATCATCGCTTTAATTACGCCGTTCGCCGGATCGAGCCAGCTTTCAAACTCATCTGGAACCTTGTCAAATTGCACACGATGGGTAATGTAATTAGACGGTTGAACCAAGCCTTTTTTCATGGATGCAATAACATGCTCAAAATCTTCCCGTGTAGCGTTACGACTGCTCATTAAAGTGGCCTCGCGCTTGTGAAATTCCGGGTGACTCAAACTAATATCTCCTTTTTGCAAACCAACCAGGACATACCTGGCTCCATGCGCCATATATTGAAATCCGCTATTAATTGCTTTCAAGCTACCTGTGGCATCAATCACCACTGTAGGCATATCTCCTTTTGTTATTGTGGCCAATTGCTCCAGTACATCTTCAGTAGATACGTTAATAATATGATCAATCTTTAATCTGTCTCTGCAAAATTCAAGCCTTTTTGTGTTGAGGTCCATGGCAATTACTTTAGCCCCTGCAATGCGGGCAAACTCCATTATTCCGAGGCCTATTGGCCCGGCTCCTATCACCAATACATATTCGCCGGGTTTTACACCCGCTCGCCTGATCCCATGCGCACCTATGGCTAATGGTTCTACCAATGCCAGTTCATCATAACTTAACCCTTCACCATGAACCAGCGAATATGTTGGTATATTCAGGTATTCGGCCATTCCTCCGTCCACATGAACGCCACAAACATTAATTTTTACACAGCAGTTAGGCTTTCCTGATCTGCAGGCAATACAAACACCGCAATTAAAGTATGGGATGAATGTTACGATCTCGCCTTTTTTAAAACCAGGCGCACCGTTAGGCTCAACTAACTCACCCGAAAGCTCATGTCCCAGTACGCGGGGGTAATTAAAATAAGGCTGTGTACCCTCAAAAGCATGCAAATCAGTACCGCAGATACCTATTCTTCTGATCCTGATCTGGGCATAGCCTTCTTTTATTGCCGGTTTTTCCCGATGGCCGAGTGCCATTTTTCCAGGCTCTTCGCAAACTATTATTTGCATATTATCTGTTTTCAAGCTGAAAAATCTGTTCCATCATTACCCACTTCTCCCCTTCTTTTGCCCAGGGTAAGGGCTGTTGGAATTTCCACATTAATTGTTCCCATTCCTGAACTTTAAGGTTAACTGCATCCATAGCCGCTTTTTTTTCTGCTACATACTGTTCACTGGTTTCCATGATCATAAACAAGCGGTTTCCTGTGCGATAGATCTGCATATCTTTAATTTCTGCATCCAGGATACTTTTTCGTATTTCGGGCCAGCCATTTTCAGCTTTATGCCAATGTTCATATTCAGCTATTAATTGTGGATCATCTTTTAAATCGAGTGCTAAACAGTATCTTTTCATAGTGGTATTTAATTTTTATAAATAGGCAGAAGCATATGCCTTATCAATCAATCCCCGTTCTTTCATTTCATTCCAGAATGTTGCCGGAATTTTTAAAGAAGCCACCCCAACATTCAATGCCACCCTTTCGGCATTAGTGGTATTTAACGCAATGCTTTTAACGCCCGGCGCTTTTAATCCAAAAACCACGCATGCATCTACCGGTTTAATATTATAATCTTTGCAGGCCTGGTAAAACACCTCCCGCCACTGATACAAACCTTTGTCTTTTACAGGATCTTTTAACTGATAATTATAATAAGCCGATCCGGTTAAAAATCCCCCATTAAATACCGCAGAATTTATAATTGCGACACCTTGTTTTTCAAGCTCCTGCATAAATTCCACCAATTCGGTCGGGTGGCTGTGAACCGTCATGCTGTTGGCAATCATTACCCAATCAAGCTTTACATCCTGAGTTATTCTTTTAATGATTCTCCAGTCCTTTGATCCTACACCAATCGCCTTTACCTTGCCTTGTTCCTTTAATTCATTTAATGCACGATAAGCGTCCAGGATATCCCGGTAGCGTTGTGTTTTTTCCAGATCGTTTTTTGCCGCGGCAAGGTATTCGTCCGGGTCATGTACGGATACCAGTTCTGCACGATAATCGCCCAAAAGCTCATTGCCCTGCTCATAGCATTCCAGGATACCTTCATAACTTATTTTTTGTACGGCATCGTATTTCAGGTCCCGCCATACGCCAGGCTCAAAAGTGGGTTCGGCTGTTTTTAGCTCCGTACGCAGCCAACCCAGCTTATTGCTGATCAGCACCTCTGAGGGTTTCACATTCAATTGCGTTAAACACTTGCCCAACGATTCCAGTGCAAGCCCGGCGCCGTACTTACCGGCTGAATCAAATACGGCTGGTTTAGGAGAACACCTGATGCTTTCGGCAACAATAGCGCGTTTGGCCTCGTCGGAAAGGGCAACATACAAATTTCCCAAACCACTGGTCCCGAAAATTACTTTGGGTAAATTGATTTCTTTCATAGTAAGAATGAATTATTTTTTAAAGAATAGCTGAAACCGGTAAATCTTCAGCCTTCACTTTTACCCGATGGCCTTTAAAACCAAAAAATGCAACCACTACAAAACAGAGCAATGGCACTATATAGCCATATTGGATATTGCCTGTTGCATCGCTGATATAACCAAACACCCTTGGTAAAACGGCCCCGCCGACGATAGACATAATGATGAGGCTGCTGCCAAATTCTGTATCAGCCTTTAATTCTTTTATACCCAGCGCAAAAATAGTTGGGAACATAATGGACATAAAAAAGCAAATACCGATGACAGTATAAACGGTTACCATGCCATGACCTAAAATGGCGACCACGCAAAGTAAGATATTGATGCCCGCGTAAGCAGCAAGCAAAACTCCTGAACTGTAATACCGCATTAAAAACGTACCAATAAATCTGCCTATCAAAAAAGCAGCGCCGCATACACCTAAGTAATAGGTCGCTTTTACTTCTGTAAGGCCGGCTGCTTTTGGAGCATACAGGATAAACAAACTGAATACACAAACCTGCGCCCCCACATAAAAAAATTGCGCGGCAACGCCCCAGGCTAAATGGCGGTGCTTTAGGGCATGAAAAATGTTTTTACTGGCTTTATGACCTTCATGGTGTTGAATTTTGGGCAGGTGTGTAAATGCAAAAAGAATGGCAATGACCACCAATACGCTACCCAGTATAAAGTAGGGCATTTTCACGGAAGAGGCTTCGGCGGCAAGTGCCAGTTTGCGGCCCTGCTCTGTCATTACGCTTAATTGTGCAGGTGTGTAACCTTTGGTAAGTATAATACGCCCCCCTATTATAGGTGCCAGCGTTGTAGCAAGCCCGTTAAACGATTGCGCGAAATTAAGCCTTTGTGTAGAGGTTGCGGGATCGCCTAATGAGGAAGCGTACGGATTGGCGGCCGTTTCTAAAATGGTCAATCCGCAGGCAATGATAAACAAGGCTACCAGGAAAAATGTGTACTGTTGTGTATTGGCGGCTGGTATAAACAAATAGGAACCAAACGCAAAAATAAGCAGGCCCGTTATAATACCTGTTTTATAACCGTATTTTTTCATAATAAACCCTGCCGGCAAAGCCATCAAAAAATAGGCTATAAACACAGCCGAGTCTACCAGAGTTGCCTGAACGGTTGTCAGGGTAAATGATTTTTTCAAATGTGGAATCAATATGGGATCAAGGTTATGAGCAAAACCCCATAAAAAAAACAAACTGGTAATCAATATAAAGGGGAAAAGGGTTTTATTCTTTGTCATGATCGGATATTATATAACTCCTTCAATTTTTAAAACAAACGCATCTTTACCCGGGGCTTGTTCCGGCAATTTCACTTTGAGGCCTGTTGTGGTTTGCTCAAAACTCAAATTACCGTTTCCAAGCAAACTTACCTTGCTTACCTTACCAGCCTCATTACCTGCTAACTTTTTAATTAGAGCTTCGTTTCCTGCCGGCCAACCCAGCATTGTGGCATAAAGGGTTTTGCCTTTTACAGTAAACCTGATATCTTCGGCCACGAAGGGTTTCCCCTTACCCTCGTTAAAGCCCTGCGCATTGATTGGTGCTGCCGATTCTATTGCCGGGCCTTCCCCAAATACTTTCCAGGGGCGGGTGCCGTAAATCGCCTCGCCGTTAACCTGCATCCACGCTCCTATGTTTTCAACTACTGTGCGTTCTTCGCTGTCAATAGTACCGTCTCCCCTTACAGGAATATTTAGTAATAGGTTACCGTTTTTACTGACAATATCAACAAGGGTATGTACTACAGTTCTGGCACTTTTATAACCTTTGTTATCAAATATGCGGCGATCATAGTGCCAGCTACCGATACAGGTATCCGTTTGCCATGGCAAAGGTTCTATCTGGTTGCTTTGTCCGCGTTCTATATCCCATATCATGCATTTACGCTGCTGCTCATTCAATACTTTGCCAAACAGTGCCGCTTGTAGCTTACCATGCTTTTTAACACTGGTATTGTACATATGCGCTGCTATTTTTAAGCCTGCATCGCTTACCGGCCAAAGGGGTAAGGCGGTATCGTCAAAATAAATCAGTTCGGGACCATACTTGTCAATCAATTCTATAGTGCGGTTTAAAAATTTATCGCAGTAGGCTTTATTAGGTACGCTGGCCCCATTACCCCAATCCCAATGGGAGCCCATGCTGTTGTCATCAAGGCTGTCTTTACTCAGGGGATGGTTTTGCGCGTACAATTCCTGCGGATCATAGCCATTCCACCATTTACCTGCGCCATCCGCTTTGGTAAGCTTACCATCATAAGGTATGCCCGCGTATGGTCCCGTTTTATCAGCGCGCTGGGCAACTTCGAACCAGGTCCAGGGGTGCGATGCATGTACGCTGACGCCAAAAGGCAGGCCCTGTTCTTTAGCAGCTTTGGCCCAGCCGCCAATCAGATCTTTTTTGGGGCCAAGCTTGGTAGAGTTCCAGCTTTGGTATTTGCTGTCATAAAGGTCAAAATTATCATGGTGATTGGCCAATGCCATAAAGTATTTAGCTCCTGCCTTTTTGTATAAAGCCACCAATTCTTCCGGGTTCCAGTTCTCAGCCTTCCAATCGTTAATTACATCCTTAAAACCAAATTTCGAAGGGTGTCCATATTTTTGAATATGGTATTTATACTGGTCGCTGCCTTCCTGGTACATGCCGCGGGCGTACCAGTCACCACGTTCGGCCTGGCATTGCGGCCCCCAATGCGCCCATATGCCAAATTTGGCATCGCGGAACCAATCCGGAACCTGGTATCCGGCCAATGAATCCCATGTTGGCTTAAACGGCCCGGCGGCAATGCCGGGATTTGAAGGGGTTTGCAACAGATTGTTAGCATAAAGTTTAGACAGGTATAAGGAAGATATCCCTGTGGCCAAGCCTTTTATTAGTGTTCTTCTTTTCATAATTGGGGTTGGTGATTATTAATAAATAGCTATACTGATCTGCTATACAAATGAATAGCCGGACGATTAAGTAAAATTCTATAAGTCACTGTATATCTATAATTGGTTGATCAGCAATACACATTGTTTGCATCTATAATTGATAAATCAAATTTCATTTAAATTATATTTAAATAGTTGATCTAATGGGACTTTTTTTTATACAAAACCGACATTTTGTTTATTATTGTTCTGTCGAAAGCACGAAAGCTGTTCTGGACGCCGCAATTAGAAATACACAGAAAGGCATCCTTGCAGATGAAACAATAATTTTATAACGGCTTACCCGCTGCACATTATGATTAAAAGAGTATTAAAACATACGTTTACGCTATTGAATGTAGATCATGTGAATCTTGGCACGAAATGGAATTATAAAAACGTGATTAGTCCATATTTCAGACTTTATTACATTGATGCTGGTGCGGGTGAAATTTCAGATATTTCAACAACACTGAACCTCGAGCCCGGATTTTTATACATGATACCAAGTTTCACTTTGTGCAACCTTGCCTGCCAAACTCAACTAAGCCAGTATTTTATCCAGTTTTTTGAGGAATCATCCGATGGTATCTCCTTGTTTGCCTATAGCCGGTCTATTTTTAAAGTAAAAGCAACAAAAGTTGACATCTTGAATTTTGCACGTTTACTGGAAATAAATCCCGGCAGGGGCATAAACCGTTCAGACAATCCCCGGATATACGAAAAAAATATCTTTTATAAAGAGTACCAGGAGCTTAATAACCAGCAAAACATGGCGACTTTTACAGAGACCCATGGCATACTTTTGCAATTGGTCTCTCGCTTTTTAACACCGGAGATATTCAAACACAAAGAAGCCGGCCACATACCGGTTAAAATCCTTAACGCGATCAGCTATATCCAATTGAATCTGCACCAGGATCTTTCAGTAGCTAACCTGGCCGAAAAAGCGAATCAGCATGCCGATTATTTCTCCCGCCTGTTTCAACAGTATACAGGTGAAAGGCCCTTAAAATATATCCATGAAAAAAGAATTGAGCGGGCTCAATACCTGATGGTTACCACCCAGATGACTTATGCGGAAATTGCTGTCCAAACCGGCTTTGAAAATATATTTTATTTTTCCAAAATATTTAAAAAGATTACCGGTATGTCTCCCGGTAAGTATAAAAAGCAGATTGACTTTGTCCGTTTTTAGTTCCCTGCCATTTCGGGCAGTTTCTTTTATCAATTTGCCTTTGTTCAGTGCCGCCTGGTTTCTCCAGGCCATTGAACGGTTTACTGAGCAGCCAAAATACTACTTCACAATACATTTTAAATCACGGACTTATAGGCAGAGTTCGACGTTTCCGTATTGGGCTTTTTGTTTTTGATGGTGCAGTGATAATGTCTACCATAGGCTGATCATAAGCGGGGGCGCTTGGGTTGGATGAGTATATCAGCAATGAAAATGTTTATCCTATCTAAGTTTGCTTTCGTAACCGATATTAATATTCCGGAAAGTTTCTAATAATTCGTATGCCATCTGTCTTATCGATGGGGGTACCGGATTCATAGGTATTGCTGTACCGTCATGATTTTGCATTGCCCAGCCTGACGCTGTTGATCTGGTTAAATCATACATATCTTTCCCAATTGAATCATCCACATGAGCACCTCCGTCTTTGTTGGCAATGTCTTTTATGATTTTTGATCTGAAGTATGAAATTCCGTTTGAGTCAACTATAACCTTTTGATTATTCCACCAATTGTTTTGATTAACCATTTTAGAGTTTACCAGAGAAAGAGTCGGAGAGTATCTCCAACCCATATCAACCCCATGTTCCATAGATACTAATCCCAAATGAGATTTTAGTAGGTTTTTGGAGTCATATTTGATGGACGTACAAATAATAGGCAAATGATTTAGCTTTAAAAGATTAATAAGGCTCTTTGATTGTTCTGTTTGATGAAATATTACCCTTATTTTGACAGCAATATCTTGCGAGATGTAGTATTTATCTTCATCATATATTTTACAAAATTGCTCAATAGATGAAAGTTGCGACTTCATTTGATATACTAATTCATCTTTAGAAAAAGCTATTTTAGTCATAAATAAAAATACACAATTTTCTTTGAAGAAAGTTACTTTTTCTCCCCGCTGTCCTTAGTTTCCAACTACAGGATAATATGCATGTAGACTGTGTCTCCAGCCATGACATACCCGCTTATTTCGAATTTTGGCGGTTGAGGTACTGTAGTCATAGACTACCGGCATAATAGTCCGCAGACACAATCTACGGACAGCGGCTCAGTTAGAGTGAGGAATTCTTCTTAAGAGCTAACTTCAAGCTTATATCCCTTGCTGCGTATAACAACAATGCTGATATTCGGATCAAGTTCCAGTTTTTTTCTGAGTTTTGAGATGAACATGTCAAGACTACGCCCTACAATAACACCTTCATCTTCCCAGATCTCTTTTTGCAACCGGCTTCTCTCTATAGTCTCGTTAGGAGACAATGCGAAAATAAGCAGCAGACGTGTTTCAGTTCCGGTCAGGTCTATGGCTTTTCCGTTTATTACCAGCTTCCGATTCTTCGCATCAAACAACACCGCGCCTAAAGTTAACATGTCAGTATACTGACTGTCAGGTAAAGCTCTTCGCGGTTTAACCGATCTAAAAAAAACAAAACCAACAAATGCTAAAAATGGCAGGCTGCCCAGAAGATATCCATTCTTTGCTGCAGTTATCCCCGTCGGTTTAAATTTAATGTTGATCATGTAACATGCTCTTGGTTGCACCCTTCCTCTGCATGATACAATATCATCTTTTTTATTTTTGGATATAGCGAATCCATAAGCTACAGTGAAGTTGCCGCAGTTCAGAACGTTAACAACATAATCACGTGTTAACGGGTCTTTGGCTAACAAACGCCCGGTAGTATTTACCAGGGAGTCCGGTTGAAAAGTGAGCTCATTCTCAAACCCGATCTGGTATTCGTTTTCGGCGATCTTTTTTACCGGAAGAACTCTTGATGTACGGTCGCCCGACTGTAAGAGCAGTTCATGCCCTATCCTGCGGAGCAAAACTTCTCTTCTGGCGATATCAAAATCGTCACTGCCGGTCATACTGAAAGCCGCGCAGATTACAGAGATAAACGAGAGTATTATCACTCCGAACAGGTACTTGCGTTTCCCGGACATGAGAATTCTGCTATCTAACATAGTGTCAAGATTTTATTTTACAAAGTTTACATTTTTATTTACAATTAAAGCTCTCTACGCTGAAATATATCAAAGTAATTTTGCTGCATCAATTCTGATAGGATCATAAAATAGATTATGAAACATATGTTTTACTTAAAATTTAAAAAAATGAAAAGATTATTTGTATTTGTTCCGGCTATCTTCCTGGTATTATTTCTACTAAATTCTTTTGTGCTAAAAGAAAAGGAAGCAAAAAAGAAACCAATAAAAGAAGGCAAATCATCGGCGATTGTCAACATCATTTTTAAATCTGCTGATGGCGGACAAACATGGCAGGACATTAGCGAAGGACTGCCTGAAAAATTGCAGAGAGAAGGTGTGTGGAGAGATGGTTTATTTGCAAATGACCGTGGGCTATATTTACGTGCTGGAAATGGGGTTTATCACAGTGAACCAAATTCCACAACTCCTTTTTGGACAAAAGAAATTTTCCCTGGTACACAACGTAACATTGCCCCTGGCAAGAATGGGATACTTGCATATGATTTAAGGGGTCAATTTTTACAAAAAATAAACGGAACGAATAATTGGTCGCCCATGTACACGAATTTTCAAGAGCAAGCCGTACGCATAGACAGAACGATAGATTGGATGTACAAGAATTATAAAGAGAGAGAAGTACGCACCATTTTTGAAACTGCCGGAGGCACAGTTTTCATTGGCTCCAGCAACAGCCTTTTTAGATCCACTAACAGTGGAAAAACCTGGAAACAAGTACATGTTGGAGACGGTAGAATGAAATTGGTAGAGTCAAACGGTGTACTCCTGACTACCAGCAAAGATGGAATATTAAGATCGACCGATGATGGTGAAAACTGGGATCATGTGATTAGTGAAGGGGGGCTTGGCATCGCTGTGGAACGTATAGATGGAGGATTTGCTGCTATAGTAAACAACACAATAACGCAAACAAACAGCATACACATTTCACTGGATAGTGGAAAAACCTGGAATGCTATAGGCGAAGAACTTCAGCCTTCCTGGAATAGTTTATTAATGAAAAAAATAGGTTTACTTAAATCTTCATCGGATATTTTATCAATTAAACAAATGGGTAAATATTTAATATGTGGCCGCTCAGATGGTATATTCCGGTCATCTGACATGGGCAAAACATGGAAAAAACTGTTACTTCCTGCTATAGAAAATTATGGCTTCAATTTATCTGTCTCAGGCAACGTGATTTATGCCATACCAAATAGGGGATGTTGAAAAATTCCAAACTCCACAAAAACTTTTAGGTTTTTTGAAGTAAAAAAATGATAAAATATCTTGCCGTCTATACTTTGTTCCTGATGCTTATTTTTTGCGCTTCCTGTGGACAAAACCAAACAGAAGTAAAAAAAGATAATATCAAGTCCGCACCCAAAGACATAGTCACTTCCACCGGATCTAATGAAAAATATCACACTAAGTATGAGTATACTGATTCTATGGGTAAGCGTCTAATAATACAAAACAGCTTCCCAAAAGGTAGAACAAAATACACTGACCCTGATGGCGAGGAATATTTTAAAGGTATATTTTGGACTCGAATAATCAATGAAACAGACAACCCTTTTGAATTGACGATTGATTTTTCTGGAGATTCATATGAGGTACCGGGTAAATACTTTAAAATATTGGTTCCTCCCGACACAATGACACGTGATAAAGAGGATTTGTTTGGTTATTGTCTGACAGATTTAGACTCTTTTTTAGATAATGGTATTCATAAACCGTCTTAGGTCAGTCAATAGTTAATTAGGCAAAAGCATCCCCTGAGCGGATGCTTTTTTATTGAGTCCTCATCAATTCACAACAAGCTCCAGAGTGGTAACTATGGGGTCCAACCGGCCCGGATCGAGGGTCAATTTTACACCCGACCGATCTTGCAGAACTTTTATTGGCGCGCCGCCTAAGATCCTGCCGGAAATGACCACCTTGTCAGTCGCCGGCAATGTTATCGCTGATGTCCCGTTCTGCATTTTTAGAAGGTGTATATAGATCTTGTTTCCTTTGTGGGTAACTCCATAAAAATCATCAACAGGCTGGAACGGGCCCGGACGGGTACCATATATACTGGCCCCGTTTTTTTTGAGCCATGAGCCAACCTCCTTTAATCTGGCCACATGTGCAGGGGGAATCACGCCATTCGGGTCTGGGCCGACATTTAATAACATATTACCGCCCCGGTCAACGGTATTGACCAACATCTGCACGATGTCTTTCAGGGAAATCATTTTTTGTACTTTAGAATAACCCCAACTCGAGCTGTTTATGTTTAAACACTTCTCCCAGGGAATAGGGATAATCGGTCCTTTAACCGGGGCATTACCTTCATTTGTTTGAAAATCACCTACCATACCTGACCGTGGATTGATCACAATATCAGGCTGATAACCTCGAACCATGGTATTTAGCTTCAATGGCTCCCAAAACCAGGCAGCGTCAGCATCGCTGCCTTTGTGTGCCAGCCAGCCCCCGTCATACCACAAAATATCAATCTTTCCATAGTTCTTCATCAGCTCTTCCACCTGGCCATAAGTTTGATTTTTCAAGAGAGCAGCATTTTCCGGGAGGCCTTTAGGATCGAAATAGCCGGGAAAACGCCAGTCAAGCGGCGAATAATAAATACCAACCTTCAATCCTGCCTTCCGGCAAGCAGTTGTATATTCCTTTACGAAATCCCGATGGGCCGCAGTTTCCCAGCTGTTAAAGTGCTTATAACTTGCGGGGCTGTTCCACATTGCAAAACCATCATGATGACGGGATACCATAACCATGTATCTCATACCGGCATTTTTAGCCGTATTCACCCATGCATCAACGCTAAAATGTTCGGGGTTAAACTGATCGGCAAGTTTTGCGTATTCACTGGCCGGTATTTTTTGATTGAACATCGTCCACTCTCCGGTAGCCGGGATAGCATATAATCCCCAATGGATCATCATTCCAAACTTTTGATCTTCCCACCATTGCATTTTTTCAGGCGACAGATTCAGGCCCGGTCCCGATACGCCCTGGCCAGCGCCCTTCAGGCCCGCATAGTTCGCCTTTTCCATTGATTTTCGTTCATCCACCCCCATTTCCTGTGCGAAAACCGCAGATGAAAAACCCGAGATCACTAATAGTAGCGCCGTGATATTAATTCCCAATTTTCTTAATTTCATAGTTTAGTTATGGATTATAAATCTCTACCTTACCATCATTTACGTTTAAAGGCAACCACAGATAGGCAGATTTTTCCAAATCAGTCTTATTCCATACATCTCCCATAAAAATGAACTTCCCCGGTTGACCGACAATAGGCAATACGAATGCTCCCTGCGAAAAAAAGGTCACTTCTGCATTTAGTCCTTTACATGGATTGCCTTGTTCTATCCATGGCCCCATAATATTATCAGCAACTGCATAAGATGCCGCATTTGGCGACCAGCCCGAACAACCCGAAGTAATCAAGTAGTATTTCCCATTATTTTTAAAAATAGCCGGGCTTTCCCGTTTTTTATTCTCAAATATTCTTACATATGTTGTTGTTGGCTTTAAATAATCATCGCTTAGCAGGCAAACATGCATCGTGTTGTTATCTTCGGATGAGTAGATCAGGTAGGCTTTACCGTCATCGTCTTTATACAAAGTCATGTCCCGTAACATTTGGTCATTCGGTTTTATACTGCCCAGGTATTGGTATGGCCCCTCCGGGTTATCGCTTATTGCAACACCGCCCCGTGAATAATTATAGTCGTTCTTGTCTATGTGCATCCACATCACAAATTTCTTTGTGTGTTCATTATAAATCACTTTGGGTCTTTCAATCACCCTGCCGGTATCCAGGTCATTGCCTGGATCATTAACTACTGGTTTCAAGGCTATACGCCTATATTTCCAATGCTTCAGATCGGTAGATGAATAGCAGGATATCCCTCCAGCCGGAACCCGGTAATCTTCCCAGTTCTGGCCCGGAACAAGCCAGGTTTTCCCATTTTTTATTTCACCAAAAAGGTAATAAACACCTTGATGATACATTACACCAGGGCCATGGGCGTTGATGGGTTGGCCATCGGCATCAAGTAATACGCTGCCATGCACAAGTGTATCTGGCAATGATTTGACCGTGTTTGCAAAGGTTAAACTTTTGCTTATTAATAATAACGTGATAAGTGTAATGTATTTCATCTTTCTTAGGTTATATTAAGAATGTTGTAAATAAGCTGGTAAAGGGCTTAAAAAGTGCCTGCATTAAAAACAGCAATACTACGCATTATTGCCGGTTGAGCAATAGAACTGGTAACCGTAAAACGCAAGGCCGTGGCCGAAACTTTAGCAAACTGATCTATCCGCTTGTGGCCTATAGTCTGCCCTGCTATAATAGTTTTCCACTTACCGTCAACTTGTGCTTCAATAGTATATTTCGAAATTTTTTGTCCATCATGCAGATCTTCCATAGTAACCACATGGTCAAATGTTTTTAATCCATTAAATTTCAGGGTTTGCACAGGCGATTTTGAATGAGATGTAGCAATTGGATTGCTGAACCTATGCTTAATTTCATTACCCGTTTCCTTAGCCGCCGCAACAAGGTCGTCAGGAATCAACCCGCGTCGATCAGGAGTCAGGTTCACGATCAAGCCAGATCCACGTCCGATGGTTTCATAGTAAGCCTGCATACGCCTCGCGAGCGACTGAGTTTTACGCGGCCCATCCCACATCCAGCCACCAGTACTAAAGCTAACGGTAGTTGGGGCAATTTGTGGACGATAGAATTTACCTGATGGGTCACCAATATTGATATGATCCCATCTGTAGGTTTTACTAACCGAATATCTGGTACCATCAACAGTGTTCAGCGCGTTCCAAAGCGGGTAACCAGCTTTACCATTCTCATTACCAACATGTTCTATGTCCGGCCCTAAAAAAAGGCATTTAGGTTGAAGCCCATGCGCATATTTGGTCAGCGCTGCATAAAACGCTCTTAATTTACCGCCATGAGGTACAGAATCGATTGCATCCGAACGGCCAAAATGATCGTCCCAGATAAAAGCAAGAGGGCCATAGTTAGTCATCAATTCACGGATCTGCTCTTTCTCTTTCTGCAAGGCCTTTTTATACAGCTCCGGATCATCAAATTTATCTATCCTTCCTGTTTCTCCGGCTTTATACCCGGGTTGGCCGGCTTCCCAATGTGAATCTATCCACGGAGCGGTGTACAAACCTGCTTTTAAACCGTGTTTTCGGCATGCATTTACAAATTCCCTTACAATATCGCCTTTGCCATTTTTGTAAGGACTCGACGCAATACTGTAATCTGTAGTTTTTGTAGGCCACAAACAAAAGCCCTGCTCATGCCTGGCTGTAAGCACCATATAGGTTGCACCCATTGCTTTAGCGGCCAGCACCCATTGCTCCGGGTTCAGCGCAGTTGGGTTAAATGCCGATGCCGGCGTACTGCCCTGCGGTGCATCGCGAGCGGCATAGGTGTCAATACTGTAATGAATAAAAACTCCAAGTTCAAGATCCTGAAACTCAAGTTGCCGGGAAGTAGGCCGCGTCAATACAGGTGTCTGTGCCTCCCCGCGCACGGCAGAAAACAACATTAGTATTAGCAACATGATTGACATAAATATTCTTGCCATTCTTTTATTTTAAAGAAAATGATTTAAAAACTAAAGCTCATTGATGTTGTGCAGGACAAAAGATGGAATCGCCAGTACGGCGATTCCATCAAAATCATTCTAAACTTTTTACTTTCCTGCATTCTAACACAACAATTGGAGTCGGTTAGGAATTTTAGAGGTTGACGGATTATTAATTTCCTAAGTTCGGATTTAACTGCAGATCACCGGATGGGATAGGTAAATAGTACTGCGGCGTTCCGATCGGAGCGTTTTCTGACGGATCTCTGTTAGCAATAACCTGGGTTAATAGCTGCAAACGGGTTATATCAAACCACCTGGTATATTCGCCTGCAAATTCCCAAGCCCTTTCACTGATTACCGCTTTTACAAAATCTGTACTTGATAAGCCAATCAAAGGAGTTAAACCAGCACGGGCACGTATGGCGTTAACACTTGCGTAAGCCTGATCATTAACAGCGCCGCTCCTGGCCTGTGCTTCGGCATATATCAATAAAACATGTGCATACCGCATCATTTGAACGGTAGCACTTGAGCCGTCGGTACTGCCCTCAACAGGAGCCCTGAACTTTTCATAATAAGGGTGTTTTACCGCATCGTTCTGCCAAGGTATAGTTGTACCATCAGATTTTTTAATAACCGTATGGAAAGTGGCATTCTTTCTTGGCCCGGCAGGGAAATCAACAAAAAATTTGATTTCTGCAAAAAAATCATCCCAGCCGTTTTCTTCGCCAGGCATTGCAGAAGAACCATAAAGTGCATTTGAATTAAACCAGTTACAGGTACCGCAATTATGAATGGCAAAAACCTCTTCTGATGTTGTTGTTCCTAACCGGGTGTTCTGCCATAATGTGTTTATATCGCCTACCAGATCGAAACCGTAGGCAGCTTTATTGTCAATTACTTCTTTGGCTTTAGCGGCAGCCAATGCATATTTTGAATTATCATTGATGGGCCAGCCGCCTTCTGTAAGGTAAACATCTGCAAGCAACGCTGATGCCGCGCCTTTGGAAGCCCTGCCAGCATCCAGTTTTTTATTTTGCATCAGTTTTTCTGCATTCAGAAGATCGCTTTCAACCAGTTTATATACTTCGGCTGGAGCAGATGTTCCGACCTTTAAAACCTCCGGGCTATAAACTTCTGAAGTGATCAGCGGAATTTTTCCCCATAACCTAACAAGCCAATAATAATCAAGCGCGCGAAGATAATAGGCTTCGCCCAGAATTTGATTGATAGCGGCAGCGTCGCCTGCGGTTGATTTATAATTGTTGATAATGTTATTGGAGCCTTGTATTGATTTGTAACATCCGTTCCAAATATTGAGCATCCTGCCGTTAAGGTTGGAAACATGGTATTGATCAAATTCTCTCAGGTCGGCCTTGTTGCTGGCCGGGTGAGTAGTCAGGTCATCAGATCCCATTAACACGGCAACAACTGCTGCCGTAGTAAACCCGTTTATCCAGGTGGTTGATAATGGTTTATAAGCGCCTACCAATGCTGCATTTAAACCGGCTACGGTACCTAATGCCTGTGCTCCTACTACCTGGCCTCTGGGGTCTTCATTCAGCGCTTTTTTACAGCCCACCACCGATAGGATCATTAATATAATTAAAATCTTTTTCATAATTTATCTTTTCAATAAGTTTAAAACTTCAATACCGCACCTACGTTAAATGTCTTCGAATTAGGATAAGAGCCAAAATCAATGCTTTGGGTAACATCTGAGCCCGAGCCCGCGTTAGTTGACTCCGGATCAAATCCTTTGTACCTGGTTATGGTAAAAAGGTTAGTTGCACCTATAAACAGTTTGAGATCAACATTTTTGATGGTGCCTTTTGGCAGATGATAAGAAATATTTAAGTTCTTCAGCCTCACAAAATTTCCGTTTTCAAGAAAACGGCTCGATTCAAAATAATCTTTATTGGTAGAACTGAACGCTGGTATATCCGAGCTTTCATTGATACCGGGCTGGTACCTGTTCAAAACCCCTACATTAGTAGCTTGCTTGGCATCTGCATTAGCGGTTATAGAACTGGCATAAGAGTAATCCAGCTTACTAAAGCCCAATAACGACTGAACAAATACGTTTACCGAGAAATCGCCATAAGTAAAGGTATTATTCCAACCCAGCGATTGTTTAGGCGTACCGTTCCCTATAATCTGAAAATCACTGCCGTTTATCGCGTTGTCCCCATTTAAATCCTGGTAGTGCGAATCGCCTGGCTTATTGCCGTATTTTGCAGCTTCAGCTGTTTCATTGGGTTTCCACGTTCCCAAATATTTCAGTCCCCAATATGACCCAAGTGCATAACCAGGTTTAATTATAAATTCGGGCTGGGTAGACAGGCCCGCCCCCGCGTTAGGAACGTTTTTGTCTGAAAACACACTGGCTAATGTACCTAAGCTTTTAACCAGATTTTTTTGAAACGTTATGTTAAATGAGCTGGACCAGGTAAACTTGCCTGATTGCACAGGCGTACCACCAATGTTAAACTCAAGCCCGCTGTTTTTCATTTTCCCAACATTACTAATAATGTTTCCCCCACCTGCATAAGCCGGCAACGGAAGGGATAAAAGCAGGTCCCTTGTATTCTTAACATAGGCATCAGCTGTAAAATTTAACCTGCTGTTAAATAGTGACAGATCTAAACCCAGATCTTCGGCCTGCGTTGTTTCCCATTTCAGGAAAGGGTTGGCTGCATTACCCAATACGATCCCTGAAGAAACCGATGTATTGTTAAAACTGTTAGCTGCCGAAAAAGCATCACTAAGGTAAGTTGAAAGCGTGGCATATGGATTAATAGCCTGGCTTCCGGTTAAGCCCCAGCTGCCCCTGATTTTGAATGTATCAAAAAGGTTAAGTTTTTTAATGAATGGTTCTTCAGAAAGTTTCCAGCCTAAGGCAACTGATGGGAAGGTGCTTTCCTGGTTGGAGGGCTGAAACTTTGAAGACCCATCCCTCCTGACTGAAACGGTCAGCAAATATTTGTCTTTATAGGCATAATTTACCCGGCCCAAATAAGAAATTAATGCTGACCCAGAATAAGCAGAACCGGCCGACTGTGTAGTGGATAAGGCAAGATTATCATAGCCCAGGTTAGCAAATGTAAGGCTATTTGCATTTGCGCTAAACCCTGTTGATGTATATTTCTGCTGCTCAAACACCGCGGTTACATTTAAGCTGTGCACATTGTTGAACAGGTGCGAATAGTTTAAAGTATTGGTGTTTTGCAAATTGAACAATTCTGTAGATGTGCGGCTGGCGTTCGGAATATTATTGGTAATAGTTGGCCCGGAATAGTTTTTGCCTTGAATATTCTGATAATCTACACCAAAGCTTACGTCCAACGAAAGGTCCTTAAAGAAGTGGTAATTTGCACCTCCATTTAGGGTTATATTGGAGTTGTCGACAATATTTTCAGCATCAGTTGCCAAAGCAACGGGGTTACTACGAATGGAACCCAGCGGATCTACGATAGTATATGTTCCGGCAGCCGTCCTTACCGGCGTAGTGGGTGCCCATGCCAAGGCCTGGTTAACAGAGCCACCGGTACCCTGATTTCCTGTATTCAGTGTTTCTCTTCGTATGGCCGAGATATTGAGCCGTGTAGTTAGTTTATCCGAAAACTGTGTATTAATGTTAGATCTGAGGGCATACCGCTTAAAGTTTGAATTAATAACAATACCATCCTGATTAAGATAATCGCCCGAAATAAAGAATTGTGTTTTTGCATTGCCGCCAGAATAGCCTAACTTATATTCCTGGCCGGGAGCATTTCTGAAAACCAAATCCTGCCAATTAGTTCCGCCGGTAGTTTTAAAATTGTTTATTTGTGCCTGGGTAAAAAAAGGTGATATGCCAAGGGCTGCATTGCGGGCATTTACCGTTGTAGCAAAGTCAGCCGCGTTCATCAAATCCATTTTCTTGATAACCTTTGATGAATAAAAAACAGGCGTAAGGGTGATCTCCTGTTTTTGCGAATTTCCTTTTTTGGTGGTTATCAAAACAACGCCGTTTGCTCCCCTGCTACCGTATACTGCTGTGCTCGACGCATCTTTCAAAACTTCAATGTTAGCAATGTCATCAGGATTCAGGTTATTAAAATCGCCCCCTATAAAACCGTCAATAACGTAAAGCGGATTGTTATCCCCAAGTATAGAATTGGATCCCCGCACCCTGATTTTAACATCACCACCGGGCGCGCCGGAATTGCTAACCACCTGCACACCTGCAACCCTGCCCTGTAAGGCCTGGTCAATACGGGTAACAGGCTGATCCTTAAAATCTTTGGATGACAGGCTGGATAGGGAACCGGTTACATCAGACTTCTTCTGAGTACCATAACCAACCACCACTACTTCACTAAGCTTACCCAAAACTTCGTGCAGGGTGATGGCAACAAATGGTTCTTTAGCCTTTGCAGTGAATACATAAGACTGATATCCGATAAATGCAATCTCTATTTTATCCCCCTCATTCGCCGTTATTGCAAATTCGCCATTGGCGTTGGCTCCCGTATGGGTATTAGCGGTTTTATTGGTAACTGTTGCGCCGCTCAATGGCCTGCCCAATGAATCTACAATCTTTCCGGAAACATCTATTTTTATTAAAACACTCGTTTTCGGTTGATTATCTTGCAAAATCTCCTTCCTGGTTATGACAATATTATTTTTAACGAATTTATAAGTTAGAGGTAGGTCCTTTAAACTTGCCTTCACTGCATCTTCTACTGAAGCGTCCTTTAGCTGAACCGTGATTTGTATATTTGGCAAATCCTTGCTGTCATAAAAAAAAGTGTAGCCACTTTGTTGTTCAATAACATGTAAAACCTTTTTAACTGATGTGTTTTTTTCGTTCAGCGTTATTCTCTGTCCAAATCCTTTTGCACTTACCTGTGCAAGAGCTATGATGAGGATGAGCGTGGTTAGTTTCATAATCAATAGCAATTTATGTGGCAGCCATAGGGACGGCACACCACGTTTTAAAGCATTTAATTTCATACTTTTGTAATGTTTTGGGTTAATACGTAAAAAATAGACTCTAATTTGTTTTTATCTTTCCGCTATCCGGCGGATAGAAAGGGTTAACTCAAACTTGCCGGACGGTGGGCCAACACTTTCCGGCTTATTTTTTTAACCCTTGATTAATCATTCGTGTAAAATTTCTTTCATTTTTTTGGTTTAATCGGTTTATTAATTGGTTTATTGGGTAGTAGTATCTTATTAGGCCTTTATGGGGTAACAATAATTTTCTTATCCTCAAGCCTGAAGTTTATTCTTGTGAACTTTAAAATATCAAGAACCTCTGAAGCACTAATGTTTCGATGGATTTTTCCTGTAAATGTTCGCGTTGGAATTTTCCCTTCATATTCAATTTTTACTTCGTATGCTCTCGCCACCTGTCTCATAACTTCTCTCAGGTCGGTCTGATCATAACTAAATAATCCATTTTTCCAGGCAATGGCTTGTTCTACATCTGCACCACTGTTTATTTGAATGTTGTTTGAGTCAAATCTAATTTGGGCTTGCTGTCCTGGTGTAAGCAGCGTAGCCTGATCAGCCTTACTTATTTTTATACTTCCTTCCAATAGTGTCGTTCTCATTTGCGCCTCATCAGCGTATGCATTGATATTAAAGTGCGTGCCGAGCACCTGAACAGTTTGTCCGTGAGTAGTCACCGAGAACGGCTTAGCTTTATTATGAGCAACTTCAAAATACACTTCGCCTGTAACTTCCACTTTTCTATCCTTGCCTGTGAACGCAACCGGATAAGTTATAGACGAAGCCGAGTTTAACCACACTTTCGTACCATCAGATAACTGGAGCGAATATTGCCCGCCACCGGTACTCATTGTATTGTAAACAGGCGAATTATCGTTTGGGTTGTTTTGTTGATTGGCAGAATAGGTAATTATCCCGTTATTGGCTTGACTAATTACCATATTTTTTTGTTGGGCCAACTGACCATTATGTTTTGAGTCAAGTACTATCTGCTGGCCTCCGGAAAGTGTCAGTGTAGCCTTGTTACCTATTGGTGCAATATCATTGTGCTGAATATGTACTATTTGTTGGGGTTTAGGCTGATGCAATAACAGATAGCCCCCAAAAGATAGCGCTAAAATGATGGATGCAGCTATAGCAATTCGTGGCCAAATATTTATTTTTTTAACCGGCTTTATTTCTGAATCTATAAAATCATCAATATTCAATTTCATTGATGATTTTAACCGGTCCTTTTGCTTTTCATCTAATAAAGCAATCACATCTACATCGGCCATAAAAAAGTTGTAATAGGCACGGAGGAAGTCTTCTTCTTCCTTGGTTGCATTGCCTTCAAGGTAGTTAGTAAGAATTACTAAAAACAGCTCTTTTGTCATCGGTTTATAAATATTGGTATACACATGAGACATTAAGTAAGAAAAATCCCACATGGAAAAAAAATATTTTTTATCCCCTTTTGATGTTTCTGTTTTTTGAGGCTGGAGCGCCAATAAAGAGAAAACTCACATCACGTTGTAGGTTATCAAACAAAGAAAATTCTTAGCAATTAACGGAGTGAAATAAGAAGAATGGCAATAGATGCCAGTGAACTTCTGAGCAGAGTTAAAGCTCTTGTAAGTTGATTTTGCACAGTTTTTCGGGAAATATTGAGTTGTTGGGCAATTTCAAGGGTCGACAAATCCTCGTGAAAACGCATTTCATATATTAGTTTCTGCGCAGGCGCCATGGATTTAACCAGCAACTCATAGGATTTGACCAGTTCTTTTTGCAATATTAGTGCATCAGCTTCGGAACAGAATGCCCTTGCCTCCAGAACTAAATCAGAAATACAAATAAACCGACTCTCTTTTTTCAGGAACCTGAATATATTATTGCGTACAGCGCTAAACAAATAGGCTTCAAGATTTTCGATGAGATTCGTTTCACGATGGGTCCATAGGTAGATAAACACTTCCTGGGTAATATCTTTTGCGACATCAGCATCGTTTAGTTTTTTAAATGCCTGAGAATATACAGTATCCCAATGTCTTTCATACAGTTCAGTAAACGCCGTTCTGTCGCTTCTTCTTACTAAAACGAGCAATTCCTTATCAGTATATCCATCATATCCGGACATTGGGGTTCTTTAAATTAGGGTTAAATTGGTTTTGAATTAATATTAAAGCTACGCAATTGTAACGAAAATGTTATAATAATTTACACCTTGTAACTATTTATGTATACCAATCAGAAGTTAACTCATCCTTTTCCCCGCTATGGCAGTTCAAAATAGCGCCAAAACAAAAACGATATTTTACCCCAAAGTTGGGTTTACCAGTTTAATTTAATTAAGGATACACCTTGTCGTGGTAATGAAATATCCATTACCAGGCTTCCATTATTACTTCTCAACCTTACGGGCTTACCCAGTGTTTGGAGTTGTCCGGCTGTTTCTAATTCAGCTACCTGGGCTGGTGTGGGCGTTTGTGGAGACCCCATTTTTTTCCATAATTCGTAAGAATTACTGTGCTCGTTGTCAATACGGTAATGTGTTACGGTAACTGTTTTTGCCGGTAGATGGTTAATTGATAATTTTATTGGTTCGGGCGATCCCTGTTTATCTTCGTCATGATAGTTCCAGATCATTACGGATGCTGACCTGGCATCATGCGAAGCCAATACACCAATATCGGTTTGCTGCCGGATGCTGGAATCCAATACCGTTTTCAGCGGATACATATGATTACTTAAAGCGGTTACCCTTTGCCCCGTCATCTCGCCAAACATACGGAACACATTGAGCACGGGTTTATCTACGCCATTTGTAGCTAAATCACGAAATCCATAAAACCAGGGCTGATTCTCAAACTCAAACGACCAGGAAACAGCACCCATAAAGTTAATACCAACTAAATCAGCCAGCAGGTACTTACGGGCAAAGGAAGCCGCAGTATAGCTGGAGTACATGGTGCCATTACGGTAAGCGTTGGATGGATTGGTAGCCATACCGCAGGCAGCGCAGCCTTCGGGGTCAGATTCGCCTATAACTATCGGCACATTTTTAGTTTGCGGGTACGATGCTACAATTTTAAATCCTTCGGCAATATCACGCAACTGCGGGGCCATATTCATCCACACATGGCCATTTGTTATTGCCGGCTGCCCTTTGGCATGAAATGATATCACTTCCAGCGGCGAACCTATTTTGCCGGTGGCATAATTGGTATCGGCTACGCAATGCTCAATAAAGGCTTTCAAAAACTTCATCCCGCTTTTGCTCGATCCTCCGGCTATTTCCGGTCCGCCTATTTTGGCGGTTGGCAAGGCTCTTTTAAGGCCATGGGCGGCATAATCGTACATCTTAAAAAATTCGGGCATGGTGCCTTTCCAGTAGCCTATATTTGGCTCGTTCCATACTTCCCAGTACCAGCTTTCCACCTCCTTTTTCCCATATCTTTCAACCGAATGTTTTACCCATTGGTATATCAGCTCTTCCCATTTATTATAATCATTGGGTGGGTAGGTCCAGCCGGTATAAACATCATTATAATTGTCTCCAGGTTTCCAATAGTGCCGGTAAGGTTTCGGATGGGTTGACAATGCCTCGGGCATAAAACCAATTTGGGCATATGGTTTAATCCCCAGTTTAATATAGGTGTCAAATATACTATCCACCAGGTGCCAGTTATAAACAGGCTTGCCGTTTGCGTCTTCGGTATAAGCATTGGTCGATCCCCATTTCAGGGCCGCGGTACCATCGCCCGTAGTAAGCAGGTTATGTACCCGCAAATGAATGGGTACAGGGCTTAAGGCTGCCAGTTCGGTAAGCAGTTTCCTGCCATCCTTCATATAGGTATAATTAGGTTCATCGTGACCAAACCAGGCCCAAATTGGTTTCATTGGGGCTATAGGCTTCGATAGATCTACTGCTATTTGTGTAGGTTCATTTGAAATATGCTGAGCAACAGCCCGGCTGTATAAAGCCAATATTACTAATAAAACCTTCAAACTGTTGCTCAATAGCTTTTTCATATTTAATTATTGTTTTTTGTTTATTTTATCTTTGTCCAATCATCTAACTTTATACTTATGGCATGTTCGGTTACGCAATATTCAACCGTTACCGTTGGAAGCGCTAAACGGGCAAGATCGCAATGGCCCGCAATCTTGCCCGTTTTCAGGAACATCATACTTAGTTAAGCCGACGGCTCAATTTAACTACTTTTTTGTCGGCAAGCTACTGATTGTTATTTAAATGCCGGTTATTATTTAAAATCTGCGCCGGTAGTTGTCAATTTCCACTGTTCCAATTCGGCAGACATGGCCGCGAGTTTTTCCGAAGCCCTGTTATAGGCATCATTCCCCAGAAACAAATGCATCGGCGGCTCCGGAGTTTCGGCTAATTCGATAAATATTTCCGCTGCGCGATCCGGATCCCCTGCCTGTTGTCCGTTCATAGACAGGTAACGATCCTGCGTACTTTTTACAGCTTCATAACCTTCTATTTTACTATCTGTTAGGGCAAGTGAGTTTTTGGTTAAAAAGCCTGTGAGGAAGCCTGATGGTTCAGCTACAGTAATCTTTATTCCAAATTCTTTAACATCCAGTGCAATCACTTCGGAAAAAGCAGCCACCGCAGCTTTGGTAGCCGAATAAATTGACCAGCCGGGAGCACCCACAAAACCAGCCACCGAACCGATATTTATAATATAGCCTGATTTTTGACGGCGCATTACCGGCAGAACACTTTTTACCACATTTATGGTTGCAAGTACGTTAACATTAAAAATGTTCCGGATCTCCTGTTCAGCTATTTCTTCCACTGTTCCGGCCATTCCGTAGCCGGCATTGTTAACTACCACATCAAGCCGTCCAAATGCAGCCAGTGTTTGCTGTATCGATTCATCAATGCAATCCGGGTTATTTAAATCAACGGCCAGCGCAAGAAAACGCTCCCTGTCTATCAGCCCAACCGCCTGGCCCAATGTTCGTGCATCCCGGGAAGTTGCTGCAACACGGTAGCCCTGAGCAAGCAGTTTTTTTACAAGGGTTAGCCCCAATCCCTGCGAGGCCCCTGTTATATACCACACTTTTGAAGCGTTCATGATATTATGCATTTAAATGGTCAAAATATGCTGTGGTTTCTTCGATTATGGACTTTATCAGTTCAGCGGCTTTTGTATGTTTTAGCACCGGCGCTATCTGTCCGCCCCAGAACAGGATCATATCCCATTTTTCCTGTTCTATAGCCGCTTTTCTTAAATGCGACATAAACTGTGTTTGCAGCGGGAAGGGAAGAAAACCTTTTTCCTTATGCACCAGGTCTTTTGCAATGCGGCTGGTTATTCCTCTGCCAAGCCTCCCGGTAAATGCCCGAGATAAGGTAGTGTACTTAGCCCCATCTGAAAACAACATTTGCCGGTGAATTGCTGTGGCATTTGATTCGTCAGTCGCCAGGAAAGCAGTGCCAATCTGCACGGCATCGGCGCCAAGCGCCAATGCGGCGGCAACACCTTTTCCATTAGCAATACCACCTGCGGCTATAACCGGGGTTTTTACCTTTTCTTTTATCAGCTGGAGCAATACAAAAGTCCCGGTAGTAGATGATTCTGCCGGTGCCAGGAATGATGGGCGATGCCCTCCCGCTTCAAACCCAGAAGCGATAATGAGGTCAACCCCGGCTGATTCCAGCGCTATGGCTTCATCCAGTGTAGTTGCGGCTCCTACGGTAACAATACCAAGCCTGCGGCATTGTTCAAGAATATCGGCAGATGGGATACCAAACACAAAGCTAAATACCGGTGGCCTCTGGTGAAGGATCACTTCTACCTGGTTTTCAAAACGGGATGTAAACACAGCAGGTTTTTCGGGCAGAGCAATTCCAAGCTCATCAAAATAAGGCTTGAATAAAGTTTGGGCCTGTTTAAATTGCTCGTCTGAAACCGTACCATCCACAGCATCCGTATCCGAAACCCACAAATTAATATTGTAGGGCTTGCTGGTTGCCGCTTTGATCTGCTTATCTACTTCGATTATCTCCTGCGGGTTTAGTGTATAAGCCCCGTAACCGCCAAGGCCTCCCGCATTAGATACCGTTGATACCAGCTCAACAGATGACAGGTTGCCGCCAAACGGCCCTTGCAGGATAGGATATTGAATGCCCAGTATTTGGGATGCTTTTGTTTGGTACCACATAACGTTAAAATTTATTCCGCCACGTCTGTAATCATTTTATTAACAATCAGCCAGCGGTTTTCTATTTTGTGAAACGACAGGAACTCATCATAGTTAAACTCGTACATTTTAACATGTACCGTGGCAACAGCTATCGAGTTGACCACATTGATAGCAATTATTGTTCCCTTAAAAGGTTTGCCCGAATCTTTCGGACTTTGACGGTGTGCAACACCATCAAGGTACTGATCGAGCGTTTTGGCATACGGCTGCCCCTTGACATCCCCGAACAATAAAGTGCCCGGATTGTAAACCTGTTTCAGTGTACTAATATCGCCTTCGTAGATACCTTTGAAGTAATAATTTTCCAGCACCTGGGTGATGGCTAATGAATCTTGCTGATTAGTTTCCATTTTCTTTGAATTTTGCGCTTTTATTGCCAGCAAAGTGCATGACAAAAAAGCGGTCAATAAAAGCGTTTTCATGTTAATTCAAGTTGTGCCCGGCTCCCATGCCACCATCTACGTTGATAATAGCGCCGGTAATAAAGTTACTCTTGGCAACGGTATAAACCATTTCTGCGATGTCTTCCACCTCGCCAACGCGGTTCAGCAAATGTAAACCTGCGCTTTGATCGGCGTTATCGCCATGCATTGGGGTACGGATTGTGCCGGGCGCAATCGTATTCACCCTGATGTTATCTTTACCAAACTCAGCTGCCAGTTGTATGGTAAGCGCATGTATAGCACCCTTTGATGCCATTTGTGCAGTAATGGGCACTCCGCCCAGGCCGTGATTGACTAAAGGCGTGCCGATATTGATCACTACGCCATCATGCTGTTTCAGCATCTGAGGGATAATGGCCTGGGTGGTGAAGTAAGTTCCCTTCAGATTTGTATTCAGAAAGCGGTCAAGATAAGCTTCGTCCACTTCAAGAAATGGTTTGGTTTCAAATATTCCTGCGTTGTTCACCAGTACATCTGCCGAGCCAAATTTTTCTATGGCGGTTGCTAAAAGTTGCTTGCCAGTGCTTTTGTCAGCAACATTACCTGCTACCATAGCCAGGTTTTCGCCCCCGCCCAGTTCCTGGTAAGTTTGATGCAATTTTTCGGCAGTTGACGAATTGATCACTACATTGTCGCCGTTTGCTAAAAAATGACGGGCTATTTCTTTACCGATGCCAGATGAGGCACCGGTAACTATTATTGTTTGCTTTTTCATTATATTATTTTCTATCAGCGGTTATACCTTTTTCTCTCAGCACAGATACCTGTTCCCCGGCATGGCCCCAATTGTCCAGGTCAACTTCCTGGATTACCACGAAGGTTAATTTCGGGTCTTTATTCAATACATCACTCAACAGGTCGGTAACCCCTTTTATCAGTTGCTGTTTTTGTTCTCTCGTAACGCCTTCACGGGTTACTTCTATTTTTACGTATGGCATGGCTTTAATTTTTAGGCTAAAACTGCTTATCAGGCAGCTTTAGCGGTTACGTTTACATTCAGTTCAAAATCATTATAAATCAGCGTGTCGCCCAGATCCTTAAAGAAATTACCCGAGCGGAATTTTATTCCATATTTAGTACGGTCAATAACCAGCTTTCCGGTAGTAGTCAACAAGTCGCCATTTACATTGACCGCTGCATCAAAACCAACAGGATGTGTAATGCCTTTGATGGTCAGATTGCCTTCAACGTGGTTGCCTGAAACTGAAGTAATTTGCAAAGTTGCTTCCGGATATTTTTCAATAGAGAAAAAATCATCAGAGGCCAGGTGACCGGCGAATTGTGCATTGGTTGCAGGGTCGGTTACATCCAGTATTTTGATAGAGGTGGTATCGATAATGAATTTACCGCCGGTAAGTTTACCAGCATTCAAAATAAGTTCACCTTCTTTAACGGCGATGGTACCATTGTGTGCTCCGGTTACCTTTCTGCCCACCCAGTCGATATTGCTTTGGGTGCTTACGATTTCAAATTTTTGAGTTTCCATTTTATTTGTGTTTTTAATTACACAACAAAGTACGGCAGGAAATTTCAGGTGGCTGCGTGACCTACATCACATTTGAAATGAGTTAATATTTATGTGATGTACATCACTTTTCAGGTATTGTAAAGCCGGCTCAGGGTTTCTCTTGAAACACCTAAGTATGCAGCAATCAGGTTTTTAGGCACAATATTATACAATTCGGGATACAGTTTCAAAAGCTCTTCGTATCTGTATTTCACATTATTATTCATGAACGATAGCAGCCTTTTTTGAGCCGCAACATATCCCCTATTGGTCCTCCACCTAAAAAAATGCTCAACATCGTGAAGTTCCTTACATAACTTTTCCCTATCTCCATTGCTAAGGCAAAGCACTTCGGCATTGGTAATGCAGTCTACGTTGATGGTAGCTTTGGTATTATTATATAATGCATTGTAATCTGATGCCCACCAGTTGGGCATGGCAAACTGCAGAATGAACATTTTAAGGTCATCATTGATAAAGAAGGATTTTAAACAGCCGGAGATCACGAAGTATTCACAATCTACCCGGTCGCCTTCAGTAATAATCGCCTGTCCTTTTTGAAAGCTCAGTTTTTTAAAATGCGAAAAGAAATAATCAAACTGCTCATCAGTTAACATGGCTATTTTAGCTACATGAGCTTTTAAGATTTCTTTGGCTTCCATTGGATGGTTTCAACTAATATCACCAACAATTTTGAAATTAAAAAATTCTGATGTTAGAATTCCTACAATCTGAGTAAATGACCTTTAGCCCTAAATTCCTACCGCAGTATCATCAAATTATTACTCCGCTATTGCCCATGAAAAACAGGAGCCGTCCTTACGGTCGGGTCTTGCACCTGGTGCATCGGCCGAACTAAGGCTTCTTGCATACGGGTCGGCAAACAAATACCTGTGCGTTGACAAAGACATCAGCATCAGATCGCCGCGAAGCATATCCTGCCATTGAAATTGTGAAGCTTCGCCTTTCTCATCTTTTTCAAGTCGCACTTCCGCCATTCCTCCCAAACCCTTAACCGTAACCCATCGGCCATCTGTAATTGATTGCAAAGCTATCCTGCCATTGCCCTTATCAACAACCCTGAACTTTGACCTATCCCCTTCTGCAAATTTGCTATCGGCTGGAACCGGTCTTACAAAGCCATTCCAGTTAACCAGCACTGTGCTGTCGGCAAGACTGTTCAGTGTTATGATTCTACCATACGGAATAGGTTTGGTTAAGCCGTGTGCCCTTGGTTCATCCACAAAAAATGAATTGAAGTCTGCATAACCTCCTTCCGAACCAAGCGTATTATAATTAAAAAGGCAATAGCGCTCACCCTGGAATGTTCTTAAATTATAAATCATAGTATATTCATCTCCCAGAGTGGTGAAATTTGTACCATCGGTGCTGTAACTGAATATAGCTTTTTCTGTATCAAAATTGCAATTTGCGCGAAACCAGACATGGGTACTTTTCAGTTGTGTTTTGATCACTTTATTTCGTTGCAAATCAAATTGCTGAATTTCGAGGCTATCCTGTTTTTTGGTTACACCGATCCACGCATAAGGCATATTGAGCAGCGCAAGACCGGCAATATCCCCGATTTTCAGGCCTTTTAGCTCGGCCTCGGCAGTAACTATCGACTCCGGGCCGATTGCCCGTTGTGTTAATGTATTTTTGGCATTCCAAAAATCTGTTGCCGGAAGGGAGTTAAGCCGCAAATATCCTTTTCGCACTTTCAGGGACCATTTGGCATCAACAGGAACATGGTTCCATTGCCATACGGGTTGAAGCGTGGCATCAGAAAAGTCATCGCTTCTTCTAAAAGTAGCATGTGGCAGGGAACTAAACCCTGTGTTGGGTTTCACCCAGGTTTGAGGACTACGTGTAAGATTCCCGGGCAACCCAAAATACGGCCATTCATTTTGCCAGGTAACGGGCGAAATACAAAGTAATCTTCCGATCGAATTGTGATCCATCATTGACCATCCCCACCACTCTCCTGATTGAATTTGAATGATTCCGCCCTGGTGCATCGGAATTGCCCCTACAAAATTTTCAACCGGCGCATCTACCTTAAACGGAGGGTTTGGCCTTTCGTTGGCCAGCCTGTAGCCGGTTCCTGTTCCCAGATTTTCCTTCGAACTCATCACATTGATCTCATACGGTCCGCGTGGATGATCAGCACGCAGGCATACCTGGTAACAAACAGGATCGTAGTTTGTACTGGTGATATAATATTTCCCGTTGATCTTATAAAAGTGTGAACCTTCCCCTGCACCGCTCCCTTTGGATACAATAACCTGCTCGGTTCCGGCTTTAATATCGTTAAGGTCATCGTTCAGTTCTCCTATGTGAACTTCATCGTATCCCCATACCACATATACTTTACCGTCGTCATCAAAAAGAACAGAGAGATCATGAAAGCTTTTATTCATAGCGGTTTGCGTCCATGGGCCTTTCGGATCTGTAGCCGTAAACAATTGGGTGCTAAAATGATTCACATTACTAAAAATATAGTATTTTCCGTTATGGTAACGGAAACATGGTGCCCAAATTCCTTGTCCATAAACATTTTTACCATCCTCCAGGCGAAATGGCGGTCCCAGGTCAAGCCGGTTAACAGCATAGCTCACAAAATCCCAGTTCACCAGATCTTTCGAATGTAATATGGGCAAACCGGGCATAGCATGCATCGTGGTGCCGGTAAGGTAATAGTCGTCCCCTACCCTGATCATGTCCGGGTCAGAAAACTCATCATAAAAAAGCGGGTTTGTGTAAGTACCGTTTCCGTTATCCGACACCCAGGTTGGAGCTTTTAAGGGATCAGCCTTACCAGATATTTTTTTCTGCGCGTAGCTTACTGATACCAGCGTAAAAAGTACCGGAAATAATAAAATGGTTAATTTAAAGGAAATTTGCTTCATTATAATAAGATTATTCATTTAACAAGGATTTATAACAGCATTGAAAAAAAACAACTGCGCCATGTTTTGGATCATAGGATCTGCATTATTAAATAAACGATAGCGCTTTTATTCAGGTTAAAAAAGACAGGTACAATAGTAAGGAATTTATATAATTGTTGTTTAGACAATTATATAAAAAAGTGACAGCTATTTTGAAATTGAAAAAATACTCATGCAGGTTTTAAAGTGATAGCTGACCTAATTGAACGTTCCGCAATCTTTAACCATCGTTCCATGAAAAACCTCAATTCGTTCAATTAAAAATTGCACAATTCAACAAATTAAAATGAAACGCGATTTTAAAGAGCGCACACAGTCGAGTGCTTTAACAATCGGTCATTTTACTTAACATTATTTAACATATCATTCATTTGGTGTTTTGAATTAGCTTTCGTTAATTTATAAACGTAATGTTAATATTGTTATCCCCAACAAAAATTTGTAAGCTATCGCTTATAAGCTTGTCTATTTTCTTTTTACCGGCAGTGGTCTCCGCGCAAAATCTTTTCCTGGAAAAGGTAGATTTATGTAGTAGTGAAAATTATTGCATGGATTGCGGCAGCCCGAAAGCTACCTGTTCTCAATTTACACTTGATCAGATATCCGACAAAATCAATCGTAAATACGTATTTAAAGATGCCAATGGGTCGGTAACGTTCCAGGTTTTAGTTGAGCCGTCGGGGTTTAGCTGTGTGCTTAGCCATACGGATATTACCAATAGCCCATTAACAGCCGATTTGATCCGGCTCCTGAACGGAAGTATCTGGAAACCAGCTATTGAAAACGGCAAACGCGTATCTGCATCTGTGAATGTAATTTTTCATATCGCGAATGGCAGAATATCAAGCCAGATGCAAAGAATGGACCTGGCCCAATTAGTGCCGCCCGGCAATCCTGTTGTTTATAACAAAAACGCTGCTTATACTAATCCATCATTAAAAAATTATGAATTCACGGTGTGGACCAAGTATAATTCACCGTTACCGGATAATGTCAGCCAGGCTGCTGCTATAGACAAAGCCGATGTTTTATGGTATGCTACTGCCAGGGGATTTACCCGGTTTGATGGTACAAACTTTAACCCGGTTAATGAATATAACTCGCCATTTACTTCTGAAACAGCCGTGCAGGGTATGACTATTGACAAAGACAATAACAAGTGGGTTTATATTAACAATGGGATATATAAATGTACCGATGCGGGCTGGCAGGTATATGATTTTAAAAAGTTTATAAAATCTGGTGTTACTCATATCTTAAATAGTCGTAACGGCGAGCTTCTTTTTACCACTAAAGATGGCATGGTGGTGGTAAGAAAGGATAAGGTAGTGRTATTAAATAAAAAAACGATACCGCTGCTGCCCTCAAGCAATGTATATTACGCTTATGTTGATAACCAGAAACGTTTGTGGATAGGTACATCAAAAGGCAACATCATGATTGATAGAAACCTGCTGCCAACCACATTTAATACATCAGATACACCTTTAAAAAACGCCTGCATTTCTGGCGCGGCCGAAGATGAAAACGGCAATCTTTACTTTTCGCTGATTAGCTACAATAAAGCCGGTGGCGATGATGACAAAGAAGGAATAGCGGTGCTGAAAGCTGACGGCACCTGGCTTCATTTAAACGATAAAAATTCCGGAATTCCCTCCAACCATGTCAATACTATATTGTATGACAAGTTTGAACGCGTTTTGTGGATCGGTACAGATCAGTCGGGCCTGGTAAGGTTTAATTTGAACGGTGGTTGGGAAAACTATCACAACAACAACTCCCCTGCTCCCGGTCATACAATTTATCAATTGGTTCAGGATTCAAAAGGTGTTATTTATGCCACCACGGCTAACGGCTTGCTAATGATCAGGAGAAAATAAAGCATTTGGTCTGAGTTTTTCGCTATAGGGATGTATTCATATACCAATCTATAGCTTCTATTTTCATGTTTTTTTATTTTTTTTTGTTTAACTGTTGTTTTAACAATTAAAATATCTATATATTAGCTTTGCATTGGAGCCCATTCTATGCAGATATAACCAATTATATAGTATTTCATGGAAATTTTGGACGACAATCAAATTGTTGAGCAATTAAAGCAGGGTAACCAGGAGGCCTTCAAATTACTCTTCAAAAAATACTACAAGCTGCTCAACGTATCAGCTTTTTATATTTTGCGGGATGAAATGGAGGCCGAAGATACCGTGCAAAATCTGTTTCTCGATTTTTGGGAGAGGCAATTATATAAAAATATCAATTCGTCTTTAAACGCGTATTTAAAAACGGCTATCCGTAACAGGTGTTTGAAAAGGGTTGAAAAGGGAACGCAGATCCAAAAGAAATTAGTTGACTATCAATACACACTTACAGAAATAGAAGAGGCAGAACAAGTACCTGCACAGGAAATTTATACCGAAAAAGTTTTGGCAAACCTTTCTATACAGCGATTGCAAGCCTTTACATTAGTTCATTACCAAAACAAAAAATATAAAGAAGCCGCCTTTGAAATGGGTATTAGTATCAATTCATTAAAAACGCATTTAAAGCTGGCAGTTAAAACCTTAAAAGAGGGATTAAAAAGTGCTGAATAGTTCACCCTTTTATTCATAATCCGGTCTTATAGATAATGGCATATAATAATACATATATACAGGAATTAATAATAGACAAAATTGCAGGTGCGATAAGTGAGGAGGACGATGATTTACTTCAGCATGCAATAAAAGAGGATCCACACGTACAGCAGATGTGGGATGAGATGCAGCATGCCTTAACCTCGGATAAAGCTAAAACATTTTTTAACAGTATTGACGAACACAAAGCATGGGATAAAATTGAGGGCGAACTTGGATATGTAAAACCAAATAATGTTAAACAATTGGGTTTTAAGCGATGGCTGTCTGTAGCGGCACTACTATGTATTACACTGTCAGCCATATATTACTGGGCAGCAAAACCTGTTTCTAATATAGTGGCGGTTAAAAAACATAAAAAGCCAGCCATTGAGTTACAAATGGCAAACGGACAGCATATTGACCTTTCTGATACCAGTAAACAGGTTATCAATACACCATTTGCCCGGTTAAAAAAAGGAGCTAATGGCTTAAGTTACAAGCTTGATGATGCAAAAACACAGGATTGGAGCACGCTGTTGGTACCTCCCGAATTAGATTATAAGATCGTTTTATCTGACGGGACGCAGGTTTGGCTAAATTCTGCTTCGAGCATGCGTTTTCCTTTTTCGTTTTCAGGCAATACCAGGGAAGTATATTTAAAAGGAGAGGCCTTTTTTAAGGTGGCAAAAAATGCTGCTCACCCATTTATTGTTCATACCAACCAAACAGACGTGCAGGTACTTGGCACCGAATTTAATGTGAACACCTATAACTCCAACATCACCACAACCTCGCTGGTGGAGGGTTCAGTATCTACAAGTGGTCATTATAAAGAAAAAACATTGTTAAAACCGGGCTATCAGGCTGTATACGCGCCAGGCATAGGCTTTTTAAAACAGCCCTTTGATGCCGGCACTGAATTGGCCTGGATGCATGGAATGTATTATTTCCATAATAAAAAATTAAGCGATATCAGCGAAGTGCTGCTACGCTGGTTTGATTTAAAGGTTGTTTTTGATAACCCGGCCAAGGCAGAAGAATCATTTAGCGGTGCCATTGCTAAAAACAAATCTGTACAGGTTTTTATCCAAAATCTTAAGTCCTCTGCCGATGTGGAAGCTACCATTACAGATGGGGTTTTACATATAAAATAGTGCACCTTTTAAAATAAAGATCAAACAATTTTAAAAACCGGGTATAAACTGAAAATAAATTTCAAATTTTTAATCTATTTATTTTACGGGTTATATTTAACCAAAAAGACCGATTTTCAACTGAAAACCGGTCTTTTTGGTTAGTGAAACCGGATGAAAATACCTTCATTTTATAATTAGTTGTTAAAATAACAATAAAAAAAATTCTTTCCGTTCACCCGTTTTGCTCAGAAGCGGTCTTTAGTCAAAACCAAATTATAAACCAATAAACTATGGAGAAAATTTTATTTTACCGACGGCTGCTACTGTCTGTTTTTATTTTTTTATGGGTCGCCCAGTCTTCTTACGCACAAGCGCAAAGTCCGGGCCTGGTAACACTCAAAAAGGCTAACATTACATTGGCCGAGGTATTTCAGTCAATAAAACAGCAAACAGACTTTACTGTTTTTTACAGTAACAGCACTTTAAACGACAAAGAGCTTGTTACTGTTAATTTTCAAAATACCAGTTTGCATGATGTTTTTACGTTCCTTTTAAAAGGCAAAAGCCTGCGTTACGTGTTACGCGACCAGCTTATTGTAATTGAGAAAGTTGCGGCCGAAAAACCAGCCCCGGTAACTCCCAAAAAGGAGCAGACACAAACGCCATTGTCCAAAACGGTACAAGGAACAGTTATCGACGAGAAGGGCCTTACCCTGCCTGGTGTAAGTGTTAAAGTAAAAGGTACAGGTATAGGTACTCAATCGGATCTCAACGGTAAATATTTAGTTAACCTGAAGGGAACCGATAAAACCATCATCACGTTTTCATTTGTAGGATCTAAAACCCAGGAATTTGATTTAAACAACTACCAGCCATCAAATGGTACTTATGTATTAGATGTAACCATTGGTACCGATAAAACCGCACTCGAGGAGGTTGCCGTTGTAGCATATGGTACCCAGAAAAAGTCAAGCCTGGTAAGTTCTATAACCACTATAAGCCCCAAACAACTTAAAGGCCCGTCAAGTAACCTTACCACTATGCTTGCCGGCGTTGTGCCGGGGATGATATCCTACCAGCGTAGCGGCGAACCAGGTGCTGATAACGCGCAGTTTTTTATACGCGGTGTTGGTACCTTTGGTGCAGGTAAGGTTGACCCGTTGATTTTAATTGATGGTATCGAATCGTCAACTACAGATCTGGCCCGGTTACAACCCGATGATATTGCCGGATTTTCGGTACTAAAAGATGCCACTGCTTCGTCACTATATGGTGCGCGCGGTGCAAACGGTGTAATCCTGGTAACCACCAAACGTGGTGATGTGGGAACAGTAAAATTTAATGTACGCGGCGAAAACTCAACATCGTCCAATACTAAAAATATCGACCTGGCCGATAACATCAGCTACATGACCCTGGCCAACGAGGCTGTGCTTACCCGCTATCCGCTGCGCCCACTCCCTTATTCGCAAAATAAAATAGACCATACTGCTAATGGAGACGATCCGCTGTTATATCCAAGTAATAACTGGATAAAGAAGCTTATCAAAACCAAAACCAATAATCAAAGGTTCAACATGAATGCCAGTGGCGGGTCAGAAAAAGCGCAGTACTACCTGGCCATGACCTATAACATTGATAACGGCAACCTGGCCGAAAACAGTCTTAATAATTTCAGTAACAATATTAAGCTGCGATCATATTCTATTTTATCAAACACCACCCTAAACCTTACCAAAACCACTGACGTAGTAGTGGGCTTAAAAGGACAGTTTGACAGCTATAACGGACCTATAAACGGCGGAGGGTATACCTTTTTAAACGCGTTGTGGAGCAATCCGGTAGCTTTTCCGGCTGTTTATCCGGGTAGTTTGTTGCCATACGTAAATCACCCGCTTTTTGGTAATGCTGTCATCCCAAGTGGTGGTCTGTACATGAATCCATACGCACAATCCCTGTCCGGCTTTCAAAGTTCAAACACCAGTACGCTAACCGCGCAATTAAATTTGAGCCAGAAGCTTGATTTTATTACCCCGGGCTTATCGGCAAGGGCAATGGCATACACGAGCCGCTACTCGTACTTCACCGTTACACGCCAGTATAGCCCTTACTACTATCAACCCAATGTACTTAACGGGCAATTTAACGGCCTAACATTAATTAACAGTGGCCAGGCTCAGACTGGCAGTATAGGTAATATACCAACTGATTATTTAACGTTTTCCCGCGATCCGTCGACAAACGTCGCCAACTCTACTACCTATCTCGAAACAGCGATAAACTACAACCGTACCTTTGCCGAAAAACACGCCGTCAGCGGTTTGTTAATCGGCACTATGCGCAATTATCTTACAGGTAACGCCAAATCGTTACAATTATCGCTACCATCGCGCAACCAGGGTGTATCAGGCAGGTTTACGTATGGTTATGATAACCGTTACCTGTTTGAATTTAACTTTGGCTATAATGGCTCCGAACGCTTTGCAAGCAACCACCGTTTCGGATTTTTCCCATCCGTAGGTGCGGGTTGGGTAGTGTCAAACGAGAAATTTTTTGAGCCAATGCTGTCAACCATCGACAACCTTAAATTCAGGTTTACCTATGGGTTGGTAGGTAATGACCAGATCGGGTCGCCAGATGACCGTTTCTTCTACCTGTCGAATGTTAATTTGCAAAGTGGCTATAACGGCCAGTTTGGTACCAACTATACTTATGGCGCCCCAGGAGTAACCACCTCGCGTTATGAAAATCAAAACATTACCTGGGAGCGATCAAGGCAAACCAATATAGGTATGGATTTAACACTGGCAAAAAACTTTAGTTTAACGGTAGATGCTTACCAGCAATTGCGCGATAATATCTTGATGGTGAGGAGCACCATCCCTACCTCTATGGGTTTGCAGGCTAATATATCATCAAACGCGGGCAAATCATCCAGTAAGGGTATTGATATTGCCATGGATTATAAGAAAAACTTTACCAACTCCTTCTGGATCCAATCGCGCGGTACGCTCACTTATTCTAAAAGTAAACTGTTAAAAAACGAGGAACCTGCATACGGCGATAATTTAAAATACCTGAGTAAGGTAGGTAACTCGTTGAGCCAGATTTACGGCCTTGTTGCCGAGCGGCTATTTATTGACGATATAGAAGTAGCCAACTCACCGGTGCAAAGTTTTGGCGATTATAAAGCCGGAGATATTAAATACCGGGACATGAACGGCGATGGAAAAATAACCACCTCGGATGTGGTGCCAATAGGTTACCCGCAAGTGCCCGAAATTATTTACGGATTTGGTTTTTCTGTTGGTTATAAAAACTTTGATATCAGCGCCTTCTTCCAGGGATCGGCACGGTCGTCTTTTGTTATCAATTCTGGAGATATTTCTCCTTTTTACCTGGTAAATGGGTACCAGGAACGAACTAAACTTAACACCGGTAACCAAAGCGGTTTGCTGAATTCGATAGCTAAAGATCATTGGTCGGAAGATCGCCGTAATCCTTATGCCTTTTGGCCACGCTTAAGCACCGACATCCAGGCCAATAATAACCAAATAATTGAGAACAATATACCAATAACCCCAACATCAACATGGTGGTTGAGAGATGGTTCATTCCTGCGCCTGAAATCAGCTGAGATTGGTTATAACTTCACTAAAAAGCAGCTTAAAAGCATTCGCTTAAATAGCGCGCGCATTTATGTAAACGGTTTAAACCTATTAACGCTAAGCAGTTTTAAACTGTGGGACCCGGAAATGGGAACATCCGGCCTGGGATATCCAATTCAAAAGGTGTTTAACATAGGCTTAAGGGTAGAATTTTAAAGCTTTCAAATCAATAATATGAAAAGTAATTTTATACAAAAAATTAAGCATACAATATCAAGTCAGGCCCCTATACGTTTATTGCTTGCTTTTATACTGATTTTGCCGGCATCGTCCTGCAAAAAATCATTCCTGGATGTGGTTCCAGACAATATACCAACCATAGCTAATGCCTTTGTTTCAAAGGTCGAGGCAGAAAAGTATCTGTTTACCTGCTACTCTTACCTGCCTACCGAAACCGATCCTACCTACAACGTAGGCCTTACAGCAGGCGATGAAGTTTGGGTAGAAGACCCGGCAGGCCACATCAGGCCAACAAACGTATTGCAACTGCCACGGGGCTTTCAAAACTCGTCAGATCCTATTGCCAATTATATGAACGGAACCAGGGACGCGGCAGGAAATTATAGAGCTATACGCGATTGTAATGTTTTTATCGAAAATGTGAGCGACCTGACAAAGGTGCGCGATCTGGATATTGATACCCGCGAACGCTGGATTGCCGAAGCGCAGTTTTTAAAAGCTTTTTATCATTTCCAGTTGTTCAGGGCTTATGGGCCAATTCCAATTATCGATAAAAATTTGCCTATTGATGCATCTATCGACGATATAAGGGTAAAACGCCGCCCGGTTGATGAAGTAGTAAATTATATAGCTGGCTTATATGACCTGGCAGCAGCAAAATTGCCTTTAACAATCAGGAACGAAGCTAGCGAACTGGGCCGTGTTACCAAAGCTGCGGCTTTAAGCATGAAGGCAAAATTATTGGTGACTGCCGCAAGCCCCCTGTTTAATGGCAATCCAGACTATAATTCGTTCAAGAATAAAGACGGAGAACTGCTGTTTAATTCGGCCTTTAGCACCGAAAAATGGCAACGTGCGGCCGATGCGAGTAAGGCTGCCATTGATTTTTGCGAGGCTCAAAATATAGCGTTATATACATTTCCTACCCCTACCACCAATCCGCTTAGCCAAACTACCATGACGCAAATGAGCATCAGGAACGCGATGAGCGAAAAATGGAACAATGAGCTGATTTGGGGATTAACTGCAGATAATAACATCAATTACAACTCATTTTTTCAGTCGATGTGTGCAGGTCAGTATGATTTCGATCACGCCGATGCGGCAAGATCGGCCAATCGCCCTTTGATGGGGCCCACTATAAAAATGGCCAAAATGTTTTACACTAAAAACGGAGTGCCTATTAATGAAGATAAAACACTTGATTTTAGTAACATATCACAGTTGCGGGTTGGTACTCACGACGAGCGTTTTAATATCAAAGAAGGAGAAACCACTGCCCGGCTCAATTTTGACAGGGAGCCACGATATTATGCCGACCTTGGGTTTGACCGTGGTGTATGGTATATGGCCAATAGTACAACAAGAAGCGACGAAAATACCTGGTGGCTGAAAGCCCGCGGGGCCGAAATAGGGCAATCATCGCCAATACCAATTGCCGGTTTTTATATGAAAAAAGCGCTAAACTGGCATTATGAATGGACAACGGTTACTTATATCAATTACCCTTGGCCCGAAATGCGCCTTTCTGATTTGTACTTACTTTATGCCGAAGCATTAAACGAAGCCCAGGGGCCGGTAGCCGATGTATATACCTATGTAAACCGTATAAGGGCAAGGGCCGGTTTGCCTACCGTGCAGGAATCATGGACAAATTTTAGCATCAATCCAACCAAATACACTACCAAAGACGGCATGCGGTCAATTATTCAGCGCGAGCGCGCAGTTGAGCTTTGCTTTGAAGGCCACCGCTTTTGGGACCTTTTACGCTGGAAAACCGCCGGTGTTGAGCTTAACGGAAACGTAACGGGATGGACGATAAGTGAAAATTCGCCCGAACTGTATTACCGCGAAAGATCCATCTATTTAAGGCACTTTGTAATCCCGCGTGATTACTTATGGCCAATACGGGAAAATGACTTACAGGTTAATCAAAACCTGGTTCAAAACCCTAACTGGTAAATGTATAGCAATAATATGTTTAATAATAAAAACATTAAAATGGAAACAATGAAATTACGAGCTGCTTTCTATATCTGGTTGTTAGCTATAATAGCAACCGGCTGCAAGCAGGAAACACTTAATAAACCTACCGTAACTAATAACAATGCTCCAGGGCTTGTTACTAACGTACAGGTACAAAACCAAAACGGCGAAGCCGGTTTAACATACACACTACCCGGTGATGCCGACCTTTTTTACGTAAAAGCTGTTTATGAAACCTCGCCTGGTAAAACGCGCGAAGTAATTGCATCGCGCTACACTAATACTATAACAGTGGATGGTTTTGGCGATACCCTGGCACATGTGGTAAAACTATATGCCGTAAACTCCAGCGAAAAGGCATCGGCACCGGTTTCCGTTACCGTAAACCCATTAACCCCTCCCTATATCCTTGCTTTCAGATCGCTTAAAATCACCGCTACTTTTGGTGGTTTTAACGTGGCCTGCGATAACCCGACTAAAGCCGATCTGGCTATTATCCCGCTGGTTGATACGGGCAAGAATAACTTATTTGTGCAGCCAAAAGGAATGGATAATATTTACAGCAACAGCGTTTTGATTAAGGCTGCCGTAAGGGGCCAACCGGCTGTTGAAAGAAAATACGCGTTTTTGGTAAGGGACAGATATTTAAACCTGTCCGACACTTTGTTTTTAACCCTTACTCCATTTTACGAAGAGCAGTTTTCAAAATCCAATTGGTCGCCTTATGTATTGCCCGGCGATGCTACCAACCTGTATTCATATACTGATCTTACCAAAATTTGGGATGGCAACTTTAACGGCGGCTGGCCAAATTGTTTATTTACTGTTGAAAGCGCGGGCAGCCCGCAAATGGTAACGTTTGATTTAGGTAAGCAACGGATATTGAGCCGCTTTATAATGAATCCGTTTCTGGAGATTGGTAACGTATACTACGTAAGGGGTAACCTAAAAGACTTTGAAATATGGGGATCAAACACACCCAATACAAACGGTGCCCTGGATGGTTCATGGACCAAACTACTAACCTGTAATATTGTAAAGCCGTCAGGGTCGCCCTCGGGTACAGAAACAGCTGCCGATACCAAATATGGACGTGATGGCTGGGGCTTTGATTTTCCGGCAGGGATAGGCGCATACCGGTATATCAGGATCAGGAGCTTGCACAACTGGACAGGGTCATACTTTATGAGTATCAGCGAATTTACCCTATTTGGAAAGTAGTAAATGTTTACCAACATTTTTTCAATTAAATTTTGATTATGAAACATTATAAAATAACATCATACTTTCTTTTAGTGTTAATGGCGTTTGTCATGAGCGCCTGCACTAAAATGGATGATTACAAAAAGAAATACGAGCCGAACGGCCCAATTATATATCCGGGCAAACTCGACTCGGTACAGGTTTTCTCGGGCAGGAACAGGGTTTTGTTAACCGGCCTTTTTACATCAGATCCTAAAATTGTAAAATACCGGGTTTACTGGAACAGCAAACAGGATTCAATAGAAATACCGGTAACCCGTACATCGGGCGTTGATACAGCGAAACTGCTTATACCCGGTTTGCCCGAAGGTATAATGACCTTCGAGGTCCGCACGTATGATAACAATGGGCATATATCCATCCCCGTTACCTTAGCCGGCAACGTATATGGCAGCCTGTACCAAAGCTCGCTCATCAACCGTGGCATAACCAAAGCCGAATTACAAACAGATGGATCTGCCCTGATTAACTGGACCGACGTGAATGCCGATGACGGTTTAATTTCGATGCAAATTAAATATACCGATGCTGCCAGCAAGCAACACGATACCTTAGTAACATCGGCACCAACAGGTTTAAGTACATCCCTGCCTAAATTTAAAGCAGGCAGCGCAATCAGCTATCGTACAGCCTTTAAACCAAACAAAACGGCTATTGATACTTTTTATGTAGATTATCAAACCCACAGTGTAAAAGCTGAGGTAACCAGCATTTATTTATCAAACGTAACAAGCCCTTTTCAAAGAGCGACTTATGATGGACGATGGGGAACGCTTGCAGCGCCGTGGATTACAAATGCGGCCGCTAAAAATAAGGATAATGGCGTTAACGGGGGCTATAGCTCTGACGCGGGCGGGGTTATCAATTGGGAAACCTGGTATAATAGCCCCGTTGTAAACGGGATAATTTATCAACCTACATCTTCGCCGCTACCTGCAGGAAATTATATTGTTTCATTTGATGCCTATTCAGAAGTTCAATCAAATTCCACTGTTTATTGTATAGCCTCAGCGGGCGGAAACGGTCTGCCGCTACTTGCTAACCTGTCTACAGCGTTAGGGTATGTTGGTATGTATAATGGGGCCACCGTAGGTAAAACGAGCCCAAGTTCAAGGGAAGTAAGAAGCTTTACGTTTACGCTTACCACGCCGCAGGTGGTATCAATTGGATTTTTAGGAAACGTTGTTGGAAATGGCAACCCCGGCAACTATTTCCAGGTGTTTAACATCAAACTATATAAGAACTAACCCCTGATTTTCAATAAAAGTAAGGCCGTCTCATAAGTAGTTATGGGGCGGCCTTTTTTCATTAAAAGCTGTTTATTCCTTTTTTGATTATACGGATTGAAGTTTACTAACTGATTGGTTTTCGATAACTTTTTTAAGCATAATACGCCTTCAAACCAGCCCTGTGCATCAGCGTAAGCTTCGCCGCATAACACTCAATAGGCATATTGTAAAACCCATAAAGGTTACCATCCAATGCAAAGAGCAGTAATTACAACAACTGCTACGAAAGCGGTCCGTTTCTTTCCCAATCTATTAAATAAATAAAGTTTCTCATCCCGAAAACTTTTATCTTATTTATAGGTTATATAGCATATTAATTTAATACATTTAGTGGTATTCTACTAAAACAAATCTAAAAACTATGAATTATTCTACATTAAAGAAAACAGTCGCATTGTCATTTGCTTCTTTGATGGTTGTAGGTATGGCTAATGCTCAAACCGATTCCACCAAAACAGCAACTACTTCGTCTGAAACCACTACTCCAAAAGTATTTGGTGGTCTTGGTCAGTACAAAACATTTAGCATTGGTGCCAATGTTGGTGTTACTTCTCCGTTTAYTCCATTTGGAACTGATGCTGTGTCACATATGAAACCTCAACTGGGTTACGGCGTGTCACTTAGGCAACAACTTTCACAYCCGTTTGGAATACAATTAGACTTACATGGCGGTAAAGTTGCGGGAGATAATACCAAAGGCAACAAAGGGTTTACTGGAACCAGCTTTGAAACAACYTTTTATTCAGCTACTTTAAGCGGAATATGGCAATTTGGAAGCATTAGCTTCTTACACCGTAAAAACGGAATTAATTTTTACGGAAGTGCCGGTGCCGGTTTRGCATTTTATAACCCAACTTWCTCTACAGATGGTTCTGGTACCAATAGCCTTAGCTACCTGAACTCTGAYGGTTCTAAACATTATGTAAAAGAATTAGTAGTTCCGGTTGGTGTGGGTGCTAAAATTAAATTATCTGATGCACTTGCCCTTAATATTGGCTATACTGCCAACTTTATTGATGGCTACAACTTTAGCGGTTTCAAAACTACCAGGGCCGGAGGAACCTATAAAGATCATTACGCTTATGCTTATGGTGGTTTAGAGTATACTTTCGGTTCAAAATCTAAACCGAACATTGATTGGGTTAACCCARTTGCTATAATGTATGATGAGTTGTACGATGCTGCTTTACGCCAGGAAGTAGAAGCTTTAAAAGGCCGTGTTACCAATGTGGAAACTGCTGTTAACGACCTGAAAAAAGATTCAGACGGTGAYGGTGTGGCTGATCAGTTTGACAAATGCCCGGGTACTGCTGCAGGTAGCGTAGTTGATGGTTCTGGTTGCGTTATCGTATTCCCTAAAGATACTGTTGCYGCTGCTGCCCCTGTGGGYACTSCTTACTCAAACATCCAGTTTGAATTTGACAGCTCAGTTTTACGCACTTCWTCTTACCCTGTATTAGATGCTACTTCTGCCGACTTAAGGGCTGCTGGTAAAGGTGTTGAAGTTGATGGTTTTGCTTCATCTGAAGGTACTGCTGCTCACAACCTGCAATTATCAAAAGATCGTGCTAACTCTGTAAAAACTTACCTGGTTAACTCTGGTGTTGATGCTAAAAAAGTGAAAGTAAAAGGCTTTGGTGAAACCAAACCAATTGCTGATAACTCAACCGAAGAAGGACGTGTATTAAACCGTCGCGTTCAGTTCAAACAAAAATAATTTTAATAAAATATTATTTGCGAAGGCTCCGGATAACCCGGAGCCTTTTTTGCTTTTACACAATTTAGGATTTTGTAGGGATGAACAATTGTTTTTTTACACGCAACCCTCTTACCCGTCATTGCGAGTATCCATCAGGGTAATCCTGGAAAAAATGGGGATGACGTGATTTTTTGAATCGTCATTGCGAGGAACGAAGCAATCCCCAATAAGCAGGTGCGCTTGCAAATTCGCCCTGTATAGTTGGGGATTGCTTCGTCGTTCCTCCTCGCAATGACGATTTTACATATTGATGGTCAGTAACTTACAGACCCGTCATTGCAAGGTACGAAGCAATCCCCGATTTACAGATTAGTTCTGCAGATCCGCTCTATATAGTTGGTGATTGCTTCGTCGTACCTCCTCGCAATGACGATCACGAGGTGATTGTGGTATCCATACACGTCATTACTGTTTTTTCCAGAATTTAACTGGTGAGTTTCTCGCTATGACACATGAATATGCGCTTAAGCGGACGGCACGACTTCAGTGTTTTTTAAAAGTGATTTCCATTGGGAGCAGATAGGATTTCTTCCTGATCAATTTTATTTTAATAAGGGAAAATGAGTACCGGAACGATAAGGTTTGCAGGTAGTTTATCTGTTATATTGTTGCCTATTATTTCTACAAAATGATAGCGGTGATTAACCATAACCAGCAGATCATTATGCAGGCCGTTTTTTAAAACATCCACAGCAATAGCTATGTTTCTTTCCTTTATATTATTAAAGTACAATTGGTCGTAGTTAACATTCTCAGCTATCTCTGTACTAAAAACATCAAGTGCATATTTTTCTTCCATGTGAGGCAGGCCTTTTGCTGATATATGAGCAATGGAAAGTTTTGCACTTATAACTTTTGCCATTTCGGCCAGGTACCTTACAATGTGTAACCGGCAATAGCGCAGATCGGCAATGTAAACCATCCTTTCAATATCCTTTATTTGCCAGTTAGCAGGTATCAGCATCAACGGGCACAGCATTTTGTTCAATAAATAATTTACGTTTATTTTAAAAGTTGATGAGCGGCTATCATCGCCCATGCCTTTAACCATCAGCCATATTTGTTCTTTGTTAACACGGTGCGCAAGCTCTGTTTCATTGGTGTTTGAAATATCAATTTCTTTTACTTCCGGCTTAAAAGTGTTATCATCATTATCGGGCACCAGCAAATGGGGCATTACTTTTTTAACAGGCAATGAGCTATCAGCATAATCAAACCGGTTTCCCGCTAATACCTGTTCAAAAACTTTTTTATTTGCTTCACAAGTATTAGCTAGAATGATATTCGCATAATTTTTTTCGGCTATTAATTTTGCAAATGCTATAGCATGGCCTGCCTCCGCAGAATGATCATTTATTACAAGGATTGTTTTCATAATTGAAGAGAATAAAGGTTATGGATGTTAGTTGCAAAGTTTAAAAATTACCTACAGCTAACTAATGACCTTAATCACATAACAACCTGCTCTTCATCACCATTCGGGCTTAGCAAACAATATAATTAAACTTTATATAGCACTTCGTAATACTCCGCGGCCATTCTTGCTGATTCAAATGCCGGCGCAACATCCTTAGCACCTTCTTTTATGATTTTTAACCAATTTTTTTGATCATTATAGTACAGTGGTAAAACCTGTTTTTCTAAAATTTCAAGAAGGTTATGGTTTTCCACCGAGTTTTTCTCGTCGTATGGAAGCTCATCTGCTGCAGGTTGTATAATAAAGCAGTTTTTTTTATCCCTGGCAAATTCCGGCACCCAGCCATCTGGTAACGAAACATTGATTACACCATTCATAGCAGCCGTCATTCCACTCGTGCCAGATGCCTCCCTGTACATTTGGGGGTTATTTAGCCATACATCCGCACCTCTTTTGAGTTGCGCAGATAAGTCGAGCTCATGGCCGGTTAACACAGCACAATTAGGTAAGTGCTTTGTTTTTAATATAATTTGATTAAATAAGTTAACAGAGCCGTCATCTCCCGGATATGGCTTGCCTGCCCAGATGATCTGTACGGGCATTTTTTTGTTATTAACAAGTTTCAGAAATCTTTCCCAATCGTACATAATCAAGTCGGCCCTTTTATAGGTGGCAAATCTCCTTGCCCAAACAATGGTTAGTACATTTTCGTCAAATATTTTCCCGCATTGATCTGCAACTATTTTAAAAAGGGCGCCTTTCAATTCTTTTTTTCTTTCGGCAATAACCAGGTCATCACCGTTAGTAATGGCAGTGTTTAATTCCTTATCTACCCAGTAATTTTTATTTTGCGCATTTGTTATGGAAGTAATTTCGCAAATGCCAGGATTGTCGCCCCACATTTGCCTGGCTACTTCACCATGCAGCTTTGAAACACCATTGGCTTTACCTGCAAATTTTAAGGCTCCCAAAGTATAATTAAATCCTCCGCCGTTTAAACCTAATAATGACTTAGCCTGATGCTGATCCATCTGGTAAAAAAACGACATATCATTTAGCAGCCCATAATCGTGTTCTTCATTCCCGGCCATTTCTGGTGTGTGGGTAGTAAACCTTACTCTTTTCTTTACTTCGCTAAGCTTATTAAACTTCTTGTACAGGTAAAACCCGAGGGGTATAGAATGCCCTTCGTTCATATGGTAAACACCGGGTACTATTTTTAAAGCATCTAATAACATTGCCCCACCAATGCCTAAAACTATACTTTGGGCTATCCGCGTAGTTTCATTTCCATCATATAGGCGGTGTGTAATTGAGCGCGATACTTCGTCATTTTCGGCAATATCGGTACTTAGCAAAAACAGCGGCGCTGTACCAAAGGTTTCGGGCTTTAATAAATATGCCTTAACATAAACAGGTGCGCTATGAATATAAACCGTTAAAACAATCCCGGTATCCTGCAAAAATGAGTATTCTTTTTTAATAAAGTCCGGCTTCATTAGCGCACTGGTACCTCTTACCTGGTCGTAATAACCGTATGTCCAAAGCATGCCAATACCCAGTAAATTTTGTTTTAACTCGTACGCACTGCGTAAATGCGAACCAGCCAGGAAACCCAAGCCACCGCTGTAAATTTTTAAAGATTGGTCAACGGCAAACTCCATTGAAAAATAAGCCACACCCGCTTTATAGTTTTTGTTTGGCACGTAGCCAAAGATTTCCTTTTTAGTAATCATTATTGAAATTTACCCAAATAACCCGGAATAACCTCATATAGTTTTATTTATATAATATTTTAATGCTATATGATTATACGCCATTTTGTCCCCTCAGGGTCCTCTGCGAGAGACCCTGAGGAACTATGCAGATCGAATATCCAAATTCAACACTCTGTAAACCCCCTCAGGGTCTCTCGCAGAGGACCCTGAGGAACTATGCAGATCGAAAATCCAAACTCAACACCCTGTAAACTCCCTCAGGGTCCCTTTTCAAGGAGACCCTGAGGGGACAAAATATTTTAATGCTATATGATTATACGCCATTAGTTGCCTATAAGTTCGGTTTCGTTTACCGCAGTCCATTTCCAGTTTTTTATTTCGGGCATATCATCCAGATATTGGCAGATATATTCATGGTGCTCTTTAAGTTTTGCTTCGCACCAGGCAATAAACGCATCGGCCTGCTGGTGCAGTTGGGGTACACGCTTAACTGCCTCCATAGCTAAATGATAGCGGCTCATTTGGTTTAGCACTACCATATCAAATGGTGTGGTTGTTGTACCCTCTTCCATATAACCCCTAACATGAAATCTCGCCGGATCTGGCCGGCCATGCACCAGGTCATGAATGATACGTACATAGCCATGAAAAGCAAAAATAACAGGCGCGGTATCTGTAAATAGAGCGCTAAACACTTCCTCACTCATTCCGTGGGCATGATATGCAGCAGGTGATAAGGCCATCAGATCAACCACATTAACCAGCCTGGTTTTAAGATCGGGAAAATATTGTTTAAGTATCCAGGCGGCGGCCACAGCTTCAAGCGTGGGTACATCTCCGGCACATCCCAATATTACATCAGGCATTTCGTTGTTACAATTACCGGCCCATTTCCACTCAGAAGCGCCCATAGCACAATGCTTTACTGCTTCATCCATGGTGAGCCATTGCAATTCGGGCTGTTTACCCGCTATTACTACGTTTACATAATCCTTACTCCGCAGGCAATGATCCATCACCGATAAAAGTGTATTAGCATCTGGTGGTAAATAAATCCTGGCAACCGTGCTTTTTTTATTAATAACAGTATCAATAAAACCCGGCCCCTGGTGGCTATAACCATTATTATCCTGCCGCCATACATGTGAAGTTAGCAGGTAATTTAAGGAGGCTACGGGTTTGCGCCACGGTAATTCATGGGCAGTTTTCACCCATTTGGCATGCTGGTTTACCATAGAGTCAACTATGGTTACAAACGCTTCATAACAAGGAAAAAGCCCATGCCTGCCGGTTAAAAGATAACCTTCAAGCCATCCTTCGCAAAGATGCTCGCTTAAAACCTCCATAACACGCCCGTCTGGTGCAAGCTTCTCATCCGTAGCAAATATCTCTTTCATAAAGCAACGATTAGTTACTTCAAACACAGCCTCCAAACGGTTTGAGGTTGTTTCATCAGGACAAAAAAGACGAAAATTCCTGTTCTCCTGGTTAAGCTCAAAACCATCGCGAAGATATTTCCCTAAGTTGCGGGTACTTTCGGCTTCAACTATGCCCGGAGTGGTAACACGCAGCTCATAATCCTTAAAATCGGGCAGCTTTAATTCTTTTAGCAACAGGCCGCCATTTGCAAATGGTATTGCACTCATGCGTTTATTACCCGTTGGTGCAAGTTCTGCAAGTTCTGGAATAAGCTTGCCGTTCTTGTCAAATAATTTTTCGGGGTTATAACTTCGCATCCACTCTTCAATCACTTTTAATTTTGCAGGATCTTCCTTTGCCCCGGTTAACGGAACCTGATGCGAGCGGAATGTATTTTCAATCKGCACGCCATTCCATTCTTTTGGCCCGGTCCAGCCTTTTGGTGTTCTCAATATAATCATCGGCCAGCAAACCGGCGTTATAAAGCCATCCACCCGCGCTGCATGCTGAATCCCCTTAATTATTTCATAAACACGATCCAATGTTTTTGCCATTTGCCGGTGTACAGCCATGGGATCATCCCCCTCAACAAAAAACACCTCGTATCCATATCCTGTGAACAATGCCCGCAGTGCATCGTCATCCATTCGCGCCAACACGGTTGGCCCCGAAATTTTGTACCCATTCAGGTGTAAAACAGGTAAAACAGCTCCGTCTCTTGCCGGATTTAAAAAAGCAACAGATTTCCAACTACCCTCCAACGGACCTGTCTCGGCCTCCCCGTCGCCTACAACACAGGCAGCTATCAGGTCGGGGTTATCAAACACAGCGCCAAAAGCATGCACAAGTGAATATCCCAGCTCGCCGCCTTCATGAATGGATCCGGGTGTATGTGCACTTACATGGCTGGGGATACCGCCAGGCGTAGAGAATTGCCTGAATAACCGCAGCATTCCTTCTTCATTTTGCCCTACCTGCGGATATATTTCCGAATATGTGCCCTCAAGGTAGGTATGTGCAATTATGGCCGGCGCTCCATGACCTGGGCCGCATATGTATAAGATATCTGCATCCGTTTCTTTTATAAGCCGGTTAAGGTGTACGTATACCAGGTTTAATCCTGGTGATGTGCCCCAATGGCCGAGTAATCTTGGTTTAATATGCCCGGGCTTTAACGGCTCTTTTAACATTGCGTTATCCTGCAGATAAATTTGCCCGGCAGATAAATAGTTAATAGCCTGCCAGTAAGAATTCATTTTTTCCAAATCGTAGTTCACTATCAGTTGCATAATTCTTTTGTTTTAATGTTATCAATAATGGTTTGTGTATGTTTAGCAATCACCCATTCCTCATCTGTTGCTATAGCTTTTACCTTAACCCGGCTTTGTGCGGTTGATATAACTTCCTGCCGGTTATAATTAAATTTTTGATTGATTGATATCCCCAGAAAATCAAGTTCACTACAGATCCGCTCCCTTATTATTGCTGAATTTTCACCTATCCCCCCTGTAAATATCAGTACATCGAGCCCCCCCATTGCCGCGGCCAGTGCCCCAATGCATTTTCGGGCGTTGTAACAAAACACCGCAAGAGCCTCCCGGGCCCTGGTATCTGTTGCTTCATTTTTTAACAACTCCTGCACATCACTGGTGCCGGCAATGGCTTTTAAACCCGATTGTTTACTTAACAGATCATCTATTTCATCGGGTGTTAGTTTTTCTTGTTTAAGCAAAAACAATATTACCCCGGGGTCAAGATCACCAGAACGGGTTCCCATTACCAGACCTCCCATGGGACTGAGCCCCATTGTGGTATCGATGCCAACCCCGTTTCTTACGGCTACCATACTTGCACCGTTACCCAGATGCGCTATTACAATTTTTCCGTTTGGAGCTGATGTTGCTTTTTGCGCCATCATTATATATTCATATGATAAACCGTGAAAGCCATATCGAATAAGCCCTTTTTCTGCAAATTTTGATGGCAGCGGATAGTATTTTGAACAGAAAGGCATATCCTGGTGAAATGCGGTATCAAAACAAGCCACTTGTGGTATACCCGGGAATGCCGCTTGAAATAATTGAATCATCTTTATTTCATTAGGCAGATGATTGGGCGCCAAGTAAATAAACTCATTTAGCGAGTGTAATAATTCGTCTGTTATAATTTCCGGGGTGCGGTGATTGGGACCACCTTGTACAAGGCGATGCCCTATAGCTATGATATCATACTGTTGCTGATTATTTTTAAACCAGCTGATTAGTTCTGTAGCGGCATTAAATTGATCTTCAAAATTCTCAACCAATTTAAATACCGGCTCATGATCACTGTTTCTTATAACAAGCTGGCCAGTTTGGGTACCAATATGATCTACCGAGCCGCATAACGCCAATTTGTTTGAGCCGGATATATATAGCTTAAACTTTAAGCTGGATGAGCCGCCGTTAATGGATAGTAGGTATGAATTTGCTTTTTCGAACATTTGAATAATTAGAAAAGGACAATTAGTTAGATGGCAGTTTTAATTACCGGTAAAGCTATATGATTACATACCGCTAAAAAATGATGCACTGCTATGGTAAACAATGACGGTGGTCATCTTATGCAAGTGTTAATTTGATTGGTATTTTTTACCTTAATAACCTAAAAAGCCCCGTTGCGCGGAGCTTTTTAGGTTATTATTAACTATATATATCATTAATTTTGTGAGTGAAATACAAGCAGTGGAATTTCTATCCTACTTGCCATTTTTTGTGTAGCGCTTCCGTTTAACAACCCATGCAAAAAACTATGTGAGTGATGCACCATTGCCAAAATATCAATGTGGCCAAATTCACACAACCAGTTTAACCCATCGGTAGCCCTGGCGCCCTCGCAAATGCGGTAATATATATGAGGATAATTGCTTTTGTTTGATAACTCATTCAGGAATGGCTCTATAAGTTCTTTAAAACCACTTGCTGGCTCTTTATCTTTAACAACATGAGTAATCAGTATTTCGGCATCCAGCATCCTGGCAATCGGTATCAGTTCATACACAAATTTCAAATCTTCTTCAGGATGTTTAAAATCCGTAGCAAAAGCAATTTTCTTTATAGGTTTGATAGCAACCTTTGGAGGAATTAGCAGCAGGGGTTTTGAAACGTAATCAATAGCTCCTTTGGCATGATTTCCTAAAAGAACTTTACTCAGGCCGCTGCCATGAGTTCCCATGACTATTAAATCAATATCCTTATTTTCAAGCCCTTTTAGTACAGTGTTAAAATCACCCATTTCGTTAATACAGGTTATTTTAGGTTTAGCCTCATCCCTTAAATCCTCACCCGCTAACCTGGCCGCCAATTTCTTAAGCTCCTGTATGCTATCATCCATTATGTGCTCATAATCATCCATTGGCCAAATTACCATGCCGGCTTCGGGCATGGCAGCCGGAACCATGAAGGCATTACACAATATCATTTTAGCTTTAAGATGTTTTGCCAGGTTATAAGCATATTCAGCTGCATGCGTTGCATTGTCTGAAAAATCGGTTGGGACAAGTATTGTTTTCATCGTTATTGTCAATTGATTTTATAATATAAAATTCTGAAATAACTATTCATTAATTAATGACGATGGTCATTTGAATTAATGATATTTAACAATAACAGACTTCTGATTTACCCCTCCAATGACCAAAAAGATCCGAAACATCTGATATACTTATAAACCAGATAATGAGGGATTTGTTTAATTTTTGTTTAATTATTTAGCTTAAAATACCGATCAATACAAAGGCTGTCCCCTAAATTCAAACCGGGGCAATTTTAACTTAAAGCAGAAAGGTCCCGGGTGGTATTATCCAGTCTTTCCGGCTATTTCGGTAATTGCTTTTACCAGTTTATCCAGGTCGGCAATTGTGGTATACACATGTGGGGTAATGCGTACACAGCTAACGTTTTCAAACTCGATGGATACCGTATGGATCTTATATTGGTTAAACAGCGCGGCCTCCAGTTGTGCGGGGGGCATGCCATCAACAGATACGCCGCATATGGCACATGCATATTCGGGTTTCAGCGAAGTATGCAGTTTTACTTTGGGCAGGTGCTGCACTTTGGCCGCCCAGTAATTTTTAAGGTATCGGATCCGTTCTTCTTTACGTTTGCTGCCAATAGCCAGCTGAAAATTTACGGCCTCGCCTATCCCCTGCTCTATCGGGAAGCTGCGGGTACCCAGGTTTTCAAATTTACGAATATCGGGGCCCTGGGGATTGTCGTCGCACAACAGGGGCAATACTTTAGCAATTTTTTCTTTTTTAATCCACATCATCCCGCTGCCTATAGGCGCCGAGAGGAATTTGTGTAAACTGGTGCCAAAGTAATCGCAATTAAGATCGGGGATCTTAAAATCCAATAGGCCGAAGGAGTGCGCTCCATCAACAATAACCTCGATGCCGCGGGCATGGGCCATATCGCATATTTTGCGAACCGGCATAATCTGCCCCACATAATTAATAATGTGCGTAACGTGTATCAGTTTAGTTTTGGGGGTGATAGCATCCTGGTAGGCTTTTACAATTTGCGCGTCGTCCTCAATCGGGAAATCAAAGGATAGTTGTTTGTATATAATCCCTTCGCGCAATGCCCGTTGACAATACGCCTGCACCATGTGCGGATAATCCAGTTTGGCGCCTATCACTTCATCGCCGCTTTTTAGGGGCAACCCGTATATAATGGTATTAAGCGATTCGGTAGCATTACGGTTAACGGCAATCTCTTCGGGCAGGGCGCCGGCCAGCAGGGCCAGTTTCTCGCGCAGGGGTTCGCGGCCCTGGTCAAGTATGCGCCACATATAGTATGAGGGACCTTCGTTGGTTAGCTGGTTATACCGCTCCACGGCCTGCTGCACCACCAGCGGCGAAGGCGAAACGCCCCCGTTATTAAGATTTATGATATTGGTGCTTACCGAATACGACCGCTGGATAACTCCCCAGAAATCCTCATCCTGCGCCACCTGTTGCGGTGTTAAATGGGTTATTTTATTTTCGGCAGATCTCCATTCATGGGCATGCGCCTGGCTAAACAGGCTGGACGCCGAAAAAGCGCCGGTAAGCACGGCCGCCTGCCTGATAAAACTGCGTCGGTTATTGGTCATGAACGAATTTAGCGTATTGAGCGCATAGAAACAAGCATGGTATAAAGTTTAGCAGAAGTAAACAGGTTATAAAAAAACAGCCTGGGGCGTTTGATACCCAGGCTGTTCAAATTATTTACAAAGTGCAGGCTTTACAGCTCCCTTACCCAAATATTCCGGTAGCTTATCGGTTCGCTTTTGTCGCCATGGGCCTGTAATTTAATAGGTTCGGCGCCATGTTTACGGTATTCGGGCTGGCCAATATATGGGGTATCGCCTTTTAATGCCGTATTGTTTTGAACAAGCACCCCATTATGCAAAACCGTTGCCCGCGCTGCCGATTTTAAAGTCCCGTCTTCGTTAAAGCGGGGCGCTGTCCATATCACGTCATAATACTGCCATTCACCGGGTTTGCGGCAGGCGTTTGCCAATGGCGGCGATTGTTTATACAAACTGCCTACCTGGCCGTTAACATACGTTTTGTTATTATAGTTATCAAGCACCTGTAGCTCGTATCCGCCGGCGCCCCATGGTAATGCAGCCAGGAAAATACCGCTGTTGCCCCGCCCCTGTCCGCTGCCTGTAATATTTGATGGAATGCGATATTCGATGTGCAGCTGGAAATCGGTAAACTTTCTTTTGGTTTGAATATCGCCTGCAGTTTTATCAACCGTAATTATCTTACCGGCAACCTTCCATTTATGTGCCGATGTGGAATCATTAGTGGCAACCCATTCATCCAGATTTTTGCCATCAAATAAAATGATGGCATCAGACGGCGCATCGCCCACGTTTTTGGCTGGAGTTACCACAGCCGGTACCGGCGACCAATATTCGGTATCTTCCGGTTTCCCGGTTTGCTGCGCATAAGCTGTTATTGCCGAACCGGCCAATAACACTGCGAACATTACAAGTTGTTTCATTTTTAGGATATATTTATAATTAGTGTAAATAAAAAACAATGTATGGCAAAGGATCAAGGGTCAGGATGAAGTCCGGTAAAAAGGTTTTTTTTCCAGACCAAAGGCCCGCGCCACTAATTTTTATGACCGTGATGGCCTTTCATCGTTTTTTCTCAATTTTTCTTGATTTTGCTCAATTTTTATATGTTGATTGTCGATTTATTTCTCATAATTCTCATTATTTGGCGAGTGATTTTATCCAAAGCGCTATCTTCCTGGCTTCCTCTTTAGGCACCTGCGGCATCGGCGGCATCGGGGTCGAATAATCCGGCCAATGCTCGGGCTTAGGGTTGCTGATCAGCTGCACCAGCTCATTTACACTGTATTTTCTTTTTGCTACATCCGAGTAAGCCGGACCAACCTGGCGTTTACTGGCACTATGGCATGACAGGCAGGTATTTTTCAGTAATAGTGGTTTCACTTCATCATAAGTTGGCACCGCACTGGCAGCAGTTAAAAGTTTTCCTTTCTTTGACGCTGAAAGTGAGGCTGTTTTTACCGCTTTAGATGAATTGGCAGTGCTCACTTCGCTCATTGACAGTTTTTGCCCTTCGGGGATATTGTTGAGGGTGTAGTATGCTGTTGGGTGAATAAGATTAAAATAGTTCTCCTTATCACGGATCCCGTCAAGGGTAATGGTATGGATATAATATTTGCGCAGGTTATTCACTATAAGCCTGGCCCTTAAGCCATCCGCTGATACTTTAACGCCTACTATAGGGCATTTTTGGGTATTTACCGGGGGACTGCCGTACACGCCGTGGTATTTATAAATATAACTTTCTACCGAGTAGGAAGCTAAATCGCCGGCAACCTTCTTATCCACCGGTTTGGTAAATTCAATTTCAAAACCATCCGGCATAGCGCGAATGGCCCTCATTTCAAAGGGGACCTTATTATTCCATACCAAACGTTGTAAACCCATGGTAGCCTCTCCTGCAGATCCCCAGCCGCGGTTAGTTTCGCCTGCTGCCAGCGAACCATCTGGTAACCAGGCAAGTCTCACGATACCCGATTGAAAACCGCTCCTGAAAGCCCATGCCGCACCCTGGTATTCGCCGTTAACTTTCTCTAAAAAGATCCTGTCAATCATACTTTGTCCCTGGTCGCATACCAGCAACTGGCCTGCAAACGGTCCGAATGCGTCTTCGGGTATTTTCACAATTTCGGAGTTGGAAATTCCCAATATGCCATGGGGCAACCAAACAGCCGGTAGTGTTAATTCAGGGATCTCCTTTTTTTCCTCAAATTCGGTCCTGAATTTTTCGTTAACAATATTTTGTGGTTTAAACGGTTGTCCGTCTTTATCAAATTCAATTCTTGGATTGTTTTTGGCAAAGAACTGTTCCGGTGTAAGTTTTAATGGTGAGTTTGGCAAATTAGTCCATACCAAACTTGATGGATGCCCCATAAAAGCACCCTTCTTAACCTGCATAATACTGCCCGAGCCAACCCAATCACCCTGGTTATCGCTGTACCATAATTCACCGTCAATCATACTGATGCCGCAAGGTGAGCGAAAACCGGCAGCCCATGGTGTAACCGTGCCATCTTCCTTAATATTGAGGGCCCAGCCTCTCCACGGTACAAAACTTTTGGGGTGCCACCAATCAGGCGGGAAACCAAGATTCAGGGTAACAAAAAAGGATCCGTCGGGCGCTATCTTTGGTCCAAAGCTGTATTCATGATAATTACCAGATAAAGGCCAGGCGTAAATAGTTTCAAAAACATCGGCCTTTCCATCCATATTGGTATCAACCAATTTAGTAAGCTCGCCGCGTTGCACCACATACAAAGCGCCATTTTTCCAGGCAGCGCCCAAAACCTCATGCAGTCCAGACGCGAATTTGCGAAAGAAGGGATGCTGGCTGGTTGGATTCTCCACCATAAAAATATCGCCGCGACGGGTGGTTACCGCAAGTGTTCCATTGGGTAAAGTGCACAAACCGCCAACTTCCAATATAGTGCCCTCGGGTGCGGGCACTTTCATAATCTTAAAATAATCATCCTCTTTAGCCGATTCGGCCTGAGCGTAAGTATTTGGGGTATAATTTAAAAGAGTGGCAATTATAAGTGTAGTAAATAATGTGGCCCTGTTTATCATTTGTTTTAGTGTATAATTCATAACGAAGGCTACTTAAAAGATAATAGAATAGGTTAATTTTTGCTTAATCGGGATGATAAGTTCCTGCTTGCCTGCCGCGCTTCTGACTACAGGTTTGGCATCCCCGGCATCATCAATACGGATATAGTAAGATTTATCGTCAACTATATATAGTCCGTTACCAAGCTCTTCAATATTATCGCCTGTAGCCAGGTGAGCAAATAAACCGTCAACAGGTTTTTGCAAAACTATGTCGCGACGAATGCCTTGCCCACCTGCAATAACCCTGCTGGCATCATTCACCGCAGAGCCGTAAATAACGTACATGAAGGTTGGCTGATCATCCGCATTTAAAATGTATCCTTTAGGCCGATAACCCGTTCCTGCTGTATCGGGTGCCCACTGTGCCTGTGTGTTAGCCAGTTTTTCAATTACCGGCACCGGTTTGCCAAGGTATTGAAAAGATCCGGCAGGGCGCGATGAGCCGTCGCCGCGGTCATGCCACATAGGGGTTGCATCCAAAAATCCGCCGCGCCATATTTCAACTATCATCCCCTTATCCAGGTCGTATGTATAGTGCACCTGCTCGGTACTGCCCACATTTACGCCATGTGTAACCCGAATGCCGCCCGGCAGATCAGAAAAGCTACGCAAAATTGTATTTGATGTAGCGTTGATCAATATCGGATCAATAGGGTCATTTGAACTAACATTGGCATCGCTCAATAAATACTCGCGGATGCCCGGACCAGCTACAGTAAGCCCTAAAGCCGGCTTAGCCCAGTCAACAGTTTTTGAATAAAAGAGCTCGAAATTATGGTTGCCAGGTTGCAATTGAATTTTGCCGGCGCCCTTGCTTTCAGCCGTTGGTACAGCATCAGCACCATTAATGCGTAAAGAACCCTTGCCGCCCGGTACACTTAACTTAAATGCATATTCGCCCGCTTCGGTAATCTTAATTGTACCTGTATAGCGGATCAAGAAGTCGTTGGTTAACCTACCCTGGTTTGATGACAAAATTGTCGAGCTGCCTTCAACTTCGGGCTTTAATTTTTTGTAATCAGCATCGGTAAGCAAACCGCCTTTGTATACATGGTATTTTAAGTTTGACAGTACGGGGTGATGTTTATCAAAACCGGTTATGCTGATGTTCCTGAAAGCTACCGCACCATGATCGCCCTGGATGCGTAAAGGGCCGGCAATGGTTTCTTTATTATCTATAGCCCCGCGGGTTGGCCCGGCAAGCTCTACATTATCCTGTATTAAAACACCATTTAACCAAATATAAAGTATTTTGGCATTTGATATCTTTTGTCCGTTTGCATCAAACTGCGGCGCCTGGAACGAGATCTTCATATGTTGCCACAAGCCAGGCGCCCTGCTTGCATTTTGCCTTGGAGCGTGGCCGTCATATCCTTGTTGTCCATTGGGTTTATTATCGTCCCAGCGTTCATAGATGCCGCCATTATCGCCCGATTTAGGGTTAACTACCCCCCAGCTATCCAGCAACTGAATTTCATAACGCCCCTGGAGATAGATCCCGGAGTTTGATCCTTTTGCCATCAGGTAATCAAGCTCGAGATCCATATCGCCATAATTAGTTTTGGTGAACAAATCTTTTGCTCCGTTTTTACCAGGCAGGTTTACCAGGATGCCTGCGCCATCCTTAACAGACAATACTTCGTCTTGTAAAAGATCGGCCTGCACATTGGTTGCAAGTTTCCAGTTTGATGAGGGATTCTGAAAAAAAGACAGGTCATTAAGTGGTACTTTGCTTTGTGCCGTAAGCTTTTGAAAACTCAGCACGCAAACAAGTAACACCAAAAACCTTTTACCGCTAACGTTTACAGGAGGGTACTTAATAGAATACATTTGATTTAAATTATAATATGGGTTTATGTGGCTTAAAGCACAAAGGCCTTAAAGGAGGGCAATTTAGCAATTTACGCAATCGATTACGAAATTTTTTTTAACAATTTTAAATGCAAAATTAATGTGGCTATTAACCAAAAAAAGGCGCTCCCATTTTGCGGAAGCGCCTTAAGAAAAACATAAGAGGGTTTCAATCCCTATGATTAGATTATGGAGAAACGCGCTGTTTAATGCGCCTCAAAAATTAAATCGGTTTATTTACCCCAGGTAGATTTTAACCCGGTAATACTAAGGCCCTTAACTTTCAATTCGGTGGTATTTATAGCAAGGTTAGTGAAGTCCCCGTCAGGGAAATAAACAGCCGTCATGGTAGTTAATCCCCCATCAGCAAAAAGTTCAACAGATGCTTTATCAACCACAATGGTGATATCTGAATTTTTAGCGGCTGTAAACCTCGGCGCTGTAAACCGGCCGGCAAAATCCTTTTGAAAATCAATCTTTCCTGATTTTGTACGATCGATAAAGTACTGATCTTTTGCTTCATCATAACCAATCAGCAGCTCTTGTTCTTTTTTGTTTGATAACTTTATGGTATAACCTTTTAATTGCGCAAGGCTCATCTTTAATACATACTGGCTTTTGGAACCTGCAGCTTTTGATGACAAATCAAGCGTTTTATTAACCTGTACATTTTTTAAAGCCACCGTTGTTGCGTTGATCTTAGCCAGTTCGGGCACCGGTGCCGAGGCTATCACGATACCCTGGTTGCTTTGCTTTAAATGCAGGTCACGGGGGATTGTCATGGCATTGCGCCATTTTTCGGTTGGTACCTGGTTAGCATATTCCCAGTTGCTCATCCAGCCTAAAAATATTTTACGGCTGCCGGTATTACTCCATGTTATCCCTGCATATTCATCCGGGCCATAATCCAGCCAACGGGTTTTGGTGTCTATTGGTGTAAACTTGCTACCGTTATAACTGCCTATAAAATACTGCGTGGCCGATCCTCCGTTTGGCCCTCCCGGATTAATATTTACTATCAATACCCAATATGTTTTACCATTCAATTTTAAAGGGAACAGGTCGGGGCATTCCCATACCCCGCCGTGCGCTCCCTCTCTTAAACCAAACTCACTCTCCTTTTTCCACTTCTTTAGGTCGGTTGCCGAATAAAAAGTGATGTGATCTTTAGTAGCCAGAGTCATCACCCATTTTTTTTCTTTGGCATACCACATCACTTTAGGGTCTCTAAAATCCTTGATACCTGGATTTTTCAATACCGGGTTGCCGCTGTATTTTGTCCAGGTGTTCCCTTCATCCAGGCTGTATGCAATACTTTGGTTCTGAAAAACGTCTGTTCCTGCTTTTTCTCCCTTCGGATCGTGGTGGGTAAAGATGGCTACCATCGGAATCTTGCCCTTTTTACCAAAGCCCGAAGTGTTGTTAGAATCAACCACGGCGCTGCCAGAGAATATATAGCCCAAACTATCCGGATATAAAGCTATCGGTAACTCTTTCCAGTGGATGAGGTCCTTGCTTACCGCATGCCCCCAATGCATTGGGCCCCAAATAATATCCTTAGGGTAATACTGAAAAAACAGGTGATAGGTGTGGTTAAAGTACACCATGCCGTTGGGATCATTTACCCAATGTGCTTTTGGCGAAAAATGTAACTGTGGGCGATATGCCTCCGTGTAAGGTTTTTTTGAAATATCCTGAGCTTTACAAACACAAGCTACGGTAATAAAGGCAATCAGCATTAATATGCCATATTTAGTTTTCATAATTTAAGCTTTTAATAGGTTATATTATTGGGCAGGTGTATTCAAAAACCTTAAAAGAAATATTTCATAAATTTAGTTTTAAAAAAACAGGATCCCGGCCTAATTTATAAGGCCAGGTACCCGTTATTTTATTAATAATCTTAATATCCCGGGTTTTGTTTATATAAACCGTTGGTAAATGTAATTTCGGATTGTGGTATAGGCAGGTACTCATCTCTGCCGGCGGTAAACTTAGCCGTTGCTAAAAATGTTCTCCTGCCTTTTTCAATATTGATATAATCGTTTAAGGTTTTTTCGGCTATGCCCCATCGCACTAAATCAAAGAAACGCGCGCCTTCTGTGGCAAACTCAAGGCGCCTTTCCCATTGCAGCGCTTTGCGGGCATAATCCTGCGTCCAGTTGGCAATGCTATAGGGTTTAACGTTATAATTGGACGGAAAGCTACCATCCAGTTTTTTAAGCCTTCCTGTACTTGCGGCGGCGCGGTTGCGTACCTGGTTAATGAGTGGCAAAGCGCTTGCCTGCTGCCCCAGTTCAATATAGGCTTCGGCCTGCATCAGCAGTACATCATCAAATCTGATGATATCATAATTTTTTGCCGACCCCATAAATGGACCAAGCTTAAAGTATGATGAGCTGGTAGCCAATTGCTGGTTGCGCATGGTATGGAAATTTCCATAAACACCAGGATCACGTACCCAGCTGTTGCTAAATAGCTTTGTGTTATCATATTTGTATGGGTGGCCATCTATCCCAACAGTATGATCTAACCTTGGGTCAACGGTTACTTTTGTTAAATCGGCTACGCTGTTGTTAAATGAATCAAAGTTGGGCAAGCCATTTACATCAGTAGTATGGGCGTTTACCAGATTCTGACTTGCAGCATGAAAGCCGCAGCAACCGTATTGTGGTGCGCCATGCGGATAATTTAAACCATCCTCAAAATTCATACGGCCGGCAGTAGTTCCGTCATTAATGGTAAACTGTATCGCGAATACAGATTCGGGGCCGTTTTCAGTTTCCGGTAAAAAGTCATCGGCAATATCACCACTTAATGAGTATTTACCCGATGCTATAACAGCTTGTGTAAGATCAACCACTTCCTGTAGTCTTGTTTTATTGATGTTTACTACATGATGCTTATCATCCTGCTCATAAGCCTGGTATAACCTCAGTTTTGCTAAATAAGCCTGGGCGTTTAGTTTATTGGCCCTTGCCAGCTGGGGCTGAGTCACCGGCAGATTATCAATAGCGTATTGAAAATCGGCGGCAATTTTATTCCATGCATCCTCATTTGATAACGTGTTTGAAACTTTCAGGATATCATCCGAAGAGGCGTTTTCGTCAAAAATGGGAATGTTTTTATAAAGCAGCTTCATGGTAAAATAGCTGTGCGCACGCAAAAACCTCAATTCGGCCAAACGTGTCTTTTTGTTAGGATAATCAGCATCCGAAAGCGAAGTAACGGCTCTTAACGCCACATTTGCCCTTGAAATAGATTTAAACAAATTTTTCCAGGTGCGCGAAACAAAGGCATCCATGGATGGGGTTACCAGGTTGTAATGCTCCAAAGCATCAACTTCACCAACATCGCCGGTACCACCGCCGCCTTTGTAAGCATCATCTGAGCGAACGCTGCCGTATGCCCAGTCGCTGTATATAGGGCCTATCATATCGCCGTTGCCAATAGCGGCATAGGCCGCGGTTACCAATCCCTCTACAGCCGTAGGCGAAGTAAGGTCTGAGGTGGATAATGCTCCTTTTGGAGTATAGTCCAGTGCTTTTTTACAGGAACTAAGAATGATTAGCCCCGATAAAATTGTTGTTATAAATATTTTCGTTTTCATATCGAATATTTTAAAATGATGCATTAATACCAAAACTGAACACCTTAGGGATCGGAACCTGGTCAAGGCTCAATCTTTCCGGATCCGGACTTAAATACTGTTTACTCTTAAATGTAAACACGTTCTCAGCCATAGCAAATAGCCGTAGCCTGGTAAAAACCGCTTTCGGTACAATGCTATACCCGATCTGAATATTTCTCACTTTGAAATAAGATGTATTTACAATGAAATAATCAGAAGTTCTGCCTTCGTTGTTGTTGTCTTTAAGCGTTAGGGCTGGTACACTCGTGTTGGTATGTTGCGGTGTCCAACCGTTAAATACCCCTGGGCCCACGTTTTCCCGGCTATGCATCAGGTTGTTATAAAAGGTGTAAATATCAAATCCTTTTCTCCCTGCAACACCCGATCCAAATATGGATAAATCAAACTTTTTATAAGTCAGATCAATTCTTGCACCGTACTCTAAAGCGGGCAATGTAGTCCCTATCCAGGTTCGATCATCGGCATCAATTTTATTGTCATGATTGATATCCACGTAACGAACTCTTCCTGGCCCGGCACCTATTTGAGCCGGCGCTGCATCCACTTCAGCTTGGGATTGGAAAAGGCCTGCGGTTTTGTAGCCAAAAATGTCAAATTGAGAATGACCAATGATCGTGTTACCTATATTACCAGCATAAGCAGGTCGAACATTTTCAGGCAAAACGGTGATCTTATCCCTGAAGTGCGAAAAGTTTAGGGTTACATTGTAATTAAAATCGCCTGATTGCTGCCCATGATAAGTCACTAAAAACTCCCAGCCTTTATTGGTTTTTGAAGCACCGTTAACTGTTTTGCTTTGACCTTCGCCCAAGGCCGATGCAACCGGGGGAGTAATCAATATATCAGATGTTTTTCGTGAGAAATAATCAAATGAACCAGATATTTTATCATTAAACAGGGCAAAATCTAACCCGCCATTAATTTCATCTGTAGTTTCCCATTTAAGTGCAGGGTTTGCCGCTTGTGTTTGAACAAATCCAGAAGGTAAAGCTCCGGTATTAGCTCCTGACAAGGAATATGCGGTGCCAACATTCATATATTGTTCCCAAAAGCCAGGCGTCAGTTCGTTCTGGGAAGTGCCATATCGCGAGTAGTAAAGCAAGTAGCGCGACAGATCGCCGATTTCCTGGTTACCAACACGGCCCACACCAAGTCTTGCTTTTAATTCAGAGAAAATGCCGTTATTCTTCATAAAACCTTCCTTATCAATTCTCCATCCCAAAGAAGCTGACGGGAAAATACCATATTGATTATTCGCACCAAACCTGGAAGAGCCATCCCGGCGAATAGTAGCGGATGCTAAATATTTGCCGTCGTAATTATAATCCAGGCGGCCGAATTCAGAAAGCAACTTGTTTCCCAGCGAAGTGCCGGTAACGATTGTTTTTCCTATTCCTGCGTCCAATGTGAAATAATCCTCGGTCTGAACGGTGTAACCTTCTTTTTTGGTAGTTTGAAAATCAGTGAATGTTTTAACGTATTCTGTACCAACTAAAAATTTGAAGTGATTTTTTGCATTCAAATCGAGGTTATACCTGATTGTATTTGACAGCGTAGTGCTTAAGTAATGATTTTGATCAAAAAATAAACTGTTTGTAGTGTTGCTTAAAGCACCTTCAGTAAAAGTTGGTGTAATTACCTTGCTTAAATAGTTGGCATTATCTGCACCATAATTAGATTTAATAAATAAATTCTTAATTGGTTGGATTTCCAGGAAAACGTTCCCAAATGTGTTTAAACGGTTTGCGTTATTCCATTTCGCCAGGTCCTGCATGTGCAGGGGGTTGTTCCTGTCAGAGTATCCCGCGCCCGATTCACCGGCGTAAGTAACACCATCTTTTTGGTATACAGGAATAGTAGGTGCCAGTGTCACTGCCAAAGACGGGGTCGAAGCACCGCCAATGTCCTTAGTTGTAAGCGTTTCATTGGAATTGGTAATTTTTAAATTAACACCAAAACTTACTTTGCTGTCAAAGGCACGGGTTACAGCATTGATGCTACCCGTAGTGCGCCCGTATTTGGTAAACCTTACCAGGCCGGTATTTTTTATGTTTCCGAAATTAATTTGCAGCGACGAATTTTTGTTACCTACCGAAGCGGTGAAATCATTGTTGTAAACAAATGCGGTTTTGTATAATACGCTTTGCCAATCGGTATCGCCTACGGGGGTATTGGTATCGCCACCTACAAATGGTTTGGCGGTAACACTATTTAAAACCGGGTTGCTATAGTTATTGTTCCAGTCAAAATTATAAATTTCTCCATAGCCTTCGGTAGGGTTTTGCCCGTCATTTACCGAGGCCTGCCATAAGGCCTTGCCCCTGTCGGCGGCGTTCAGCATTTTAAACCGCAGTGATTTTTCGGATTGGATAGAGGTACTGTTATTAAACTGGAACTGAACTTTGCCATCGGTATTGCCACCATTTTTGGTAGTAACAATGATAACGCCGTTTGATGCCCGAGCTCCGTAAATTGATTCGGCCGATGCGTCTTTTAGTACCTGTACCGATGAAATGTTGGAAGGTGATAAATTTTGAAACACCTCGGGCCTGGTGGTGGGTATACCATCAATAACATATAAAGGGTTGTTATTGCCCAACGTATTTGCACCCCTGATCAGGATCCTGCTGGTTGAGCCATTAGCCGATCCATCTTTTTCGATATATAAACCGGCAACCCTGCCCTGCAAAGCCTGCATGGTATTGCCCGAACTGTTATTTTTTACAGGTGCTAAGTCAACAACGGCTACCGCGCCCGTAAGGTCTTTCTTTCTTTCGGATGTATAACCGGTTACCACTACCTCATTAAGGGTGTTTGCGGCATCTTTAAATACAACATTAAGCACTTTGGTATCGGCTGCAATCGTTATAACTACCGGCTTGGTGCCTACATATGAAAACCGTATAGATTGCCCGGTTGCTGCAGAGATACTGAACTTTCCGCTGGCATCTGATAATGTTGATTTTTGGGTTTCAACAACCACTATGGTAACACCATCCATTGGTTTTGATGTGTTATCCAATACAGTCCCGGTAATGATACGGGATTGCGCATGTCCCTTGCTTATGAGCAGTATAAGAAAGGAACAAATAAGTAATAATTTTCTCATTGATTTTTATTTAAGTTTATTGGTTGGGGTTAAAACATTTTGTTTATAAAGTCCTGGTATTCTTTTATTTTATAATCCGGGCAACCTCCTTTCTTTGTCGCAATAAATGCTCCCATCGCTATTGCATTTTTCAATAAGGTTTGCGGCTGTTCGCCATGATAATGGTTGGCTATAAAGGCGGCTAAAAACGAATCGCCGCTGCCAATGGTATCTATAACTTTTACCTCTCGGCCGGCTACATGGTAAGCGTTACCGCCCTTGTAATATGATGCGCCAAACTCGCCCTTGGTAACTATGATCTCGGGGATGTTAAAATGATCCTGGATAAATTTGATCTGTTCCGATTCTTTCCAGAATGATCCACGGAATAAGCCTTGTACCATTTCCAGTTCGGCCTGGTTAAATTTTACAATGTCGGCCTTATGAAGCAACTCATCCAACAAATCGCGGCTAATGAACGGCGGCCTCAGGTTAATATCAAACACTTTAATGGCTTCACTTTCCAACAGTTCAAACAAGGTATTGCGCGATACGCTGTTCCTTGATGCCAGGCTGCCATACACCAGGTAGGTTGACGGCTTCAGTTGACTGATGATGTGCTCACTATCGTTAATAAAATCCCAGGCCACCGGGAAAACTATCTCATACGATACTTCGTTGCCATTATTCATTTTGGCAATTACCTGGCTGGTGGGGTGTTCGGTGTCCTTTTGCAGCAAATGTTTAGGTATTCCCCAGCCGTCAAGCAGGCTTTCCAGCTTTTGGCCGTCAATGTCATTACCTATTTTGCTTACCAGGCTGGCCGGTACACCTAATTTATTCAGGTGGTACGAAACGTTTAGCAAAGCGCCGCCGGGTTGCGGGCCATCGGGCAGCACATCCCAAAGGATTTCGCCATAGCAAATGGCCGGGGTTAATATTTCTGTTTGCAGGTTCATCATGATTTAATTATTAATGCATTACCATGTTAGTTTCAATCTGTTCCAGTGAGCGTCCTTTAGTTTCGGGCATAAACTTCCATACGAAAACGAGCTGGCAGATCATCATCGTCCCAAAGAATGAAAATGTAACTGCACCACCCAGCGACTCGGCCAGGTATGGAAAACAAAAGGCAATTATCGCGGCCATAACCCAATGTGTTGAACTCCCCAATGTTTGCCCTTTTGCACGCACCTGGTTTGGGAAAATTTCGGAGATAAACACCCAGATAACCGCCCCCTGCGAAAAAGCGAAGAAGGCAATGAACACCATCATATAAATTGGTATGGCAAAACCGTTAAAATGCCCGGTGTAAAAGGTGAACGCCACCAGAAATAGCGATGCTATAAGGCCGAAAGAACCTACAAGCATTAATGTACGGCGACCTACTTTATCAATAATATTGATGCCTAACAGGGTGAATATAAAGTTGATTAACCCGATGCCAACTGTAGATAGCAGTGAAGAATGAGCGCCAAGGCCGGCCATTTCAAATATGCGGGGCGCGTAATATATAATGGCGTTGATGCCCGATACCTGGTTAAAAAAGGCGAAAAGCACGGCCAATATCACCGGAGTTTTATACTGGCCAGAAAAAAGACTGGTGTTTGAAGAACCCGCATTTAAATTGGAGTTTTTAATAGATGCCAGTTCCTGATCGCAATTAAGCGGATTTATGATCCTTAGGATCTCAAGCGCCCTGCCGGTTTCCCCTTTTTTAAGAATAAGCCAACGCGGGCTTTCGGGTATAAAATAGATGAGCGCCAGGAAAAGTAACGACGGGAATGCCTGTACACCTAACATCCAGCGCCATGAGGCTTCGCCGCCCTGGCTGATAAGGTAGTTTGACAGGTACGAGACGAGGATACCCAATACTACGTTGAACTGGAATAAACCCACCAGCCTTCCCCGACGGTCGGCAGGCGATACTTCTGATATATAAATGGGAGCGGTAACGGATGATATACCTACACCCAGGCCGCCTAATAACCTGAAAATTAAAAACACATGCCAGTTGTCGGCAAGCGCTGTACCTATTGATGATAATAAATAAGCAGCGGCTACAAAGTATAAAGTATTCTTCCGTCCAAACATATCTGATGGCCTGGCGCCTAAAAGGGAACCTATCACGGTACCTATAAGCGCGATAGAAATAGTAAGCCCATGCTCCACTACAGACAGATGCCAGAATTGCTGGATAGATTTTTCGGCGCCCGATATTACTGCGGTATCAAACCCGAAAAGGAAGCCACCAAGGGCTACGACCATGGACCAGGCCAGGACGGAATGTTTTCTCATAATAATTATAAAAGGTGTTAATTGGATTTACGATTGCAAAGTAGGGCCATTTGCAAAGCAGCAGTTATTGATTTTATACCAAAACAGTACAAAAATTTAAACTGATTTAAACACTTGATTTTCAGGTAAATAAAATAAAGTATCATTTTTATTTCAGCAACATGTTTGTTTTTGTTACCTGCTTATTTCAGTTTTGATACATCCGCTGCACTCCCTGCAGGCTTCCTTGTTTGTTTTGTAGAAACATTTATCGATACATTTGTATAGAAGCATCCAAAAAGGGATAGCATCGGCCAATACAACCGTACTTAAACGTTAAATTATTATACGAACCTGATTGAAGTTAATGGCTTTGAATTATAACCTGCGCAGCATATTCCTGTTACCCGTATTTATATTAACGGTATTTGCCGGCTGTAAAAAAGCCGACAAAACATCACAATATACAATAGGCTTTTCGCAATGCGTAGGCTCTGACTTGTGGCGGCGCAATATGCTGGATGAAATGAAAATGGAACTTTCATTGCACCCCGATGCCAGATTTATTTATGCCGATGCTGATAACAGCAGTAAAAAACAAATTGAACAGGTAAAGAAAATGCTGGATGAAGGCATCGACCTGCTGATCATTTCTCCCAACGAAGCACAGCCGCTTAAAGGCATAGTTGAACAAATCTATAATAAAGGTATCCCCGTTATAGTTATCGACCGCAAAACATCCTCAGACCTGTATACAGCTTATGTAGGTGCCGATAATTACCAGGTTGGCAAAATGGCCGGCGAATACATTGGAGCTACCCTTAAAGGTAAAGGCAACATTGTAGAGGTAATGGGACTTCCGGGTTCGTCCCCGGCAATTGAAAGGCATAGGGGTTTTAGTGATGCTTTATCAAAGTTTAATAACATCCACATTAAAGCACAGGTATACGGCGACTGGCTAAAAGATCATGCCCAAAAGCAGCTAAACCTGGTACAAGCGGATTTAAAAACAGCCGATGCCCTGTTTGCCCATAACGATGTAATGGCCGTAGGATCGAGGGATGTGCTAAATAGCCTGCACTTAGATCATCATGTTAAAGTTTTGGGGGTTGACGCAATGCCCGGGAACGGCGGTGGCCTGCAAATGGTGGCATCCAAAATTATTGATGCCAGTTTGGTATACCCAACCGGTGGTAAAGAAGCTATCACTACAGCTTTCCGAATCCTGAACAAAGAATCATTTGCTAAGGAGAACATTTTGCAGTCGCTGGTTATTGATTCAACCAATGTACAACTCATGAAGCTGCAATGGAACAAAATCAACAGCCAGCAAAAAGACATTGAGCGGCAGCAATCCTTACTGGAAGAGCAGCGCCAGATTTATAACAGTCAACAATTAGTTTTAAATATCACTGTGATAACACTGGTGCTGGCTGTTGTGTTCGGGGGGCTTGCTTTTTACTGGCTGATGGAAAACCGTAAGATTAACAGAAGCCTCGAAGCCAAAAACAACGAGATCCTGTCGCAGCGTAACCAGTTGATCGAAATGTCGGCACGCGCAGAAGCTGCAACCGAAGCCAAGCTGAATTTCTTCACCAATATTTCGCATGAGTTCCGTACGCCATTAACGCTCATTCTCTCGCCTGTTGAGGACATGATGAAGAACGAAAAGCTGAACATCGTTGCCGGTAAAAACTTAAAACTGATTTATAAAAATGTATTCAGATTGATGCGATTGGTTAACCAGCTAATAGATTACCGTAAAATTGAATATGATAAGCAGCAGATTAATGCATCACCCAGCAACCTGGTGGAGTTTGTTAAAGATATATTGGATAGCTTTCAGCATAATGCCCAAAAACGTAACATCAGCCTGAATTTAATATCGACAGAAAAAAACATAACCACCTGGTTTGATGCGAATATGCTGGATAAGGTTTTCTTTAATTTATTATCAAATTCGCTTAAATTCACTAAAGATAATGGCAGGATCCAGGTAATGCTTGCTCAAAATTCCGAAAATGTGGAAATAGCCATACAGGATAATGGCATAGGTATGGAGCCCGAAGAAATGGAACATGTTTTCGACCAGTTTTACCAGGCTGATAACGGTAACTACCGCGGCTCGGGCCTGGGGTTATCTTTATCCAGGGAGATCGTTTCCCTTCATCATGGCAGCATTAAGTTAAGTAGTAAAAAATGGCAGGGCACAACTTTTACGATAACCCTTCCCCTCGGTAACCTGTACAACTATACTACCGATAACAATAGCCCTGCAATAAATGCAGTGGCCATTGAAGAGCGCGCCCGCATCTATACCACCGACCTGGAGCAAGGCGAAATAAAAACCGATTCAGATGCACTTACTCATCCCAAGGAACAATCCATCCTCATTATAGAAGACAATGCCGACCTGCTAAACTACCTCACCGATAAACTGGCGGCAGATTACGAGATTTTCACCGCTGATAACGGCATACAAGGATTGTCCGAAGCATTTGAAAAAGTTCCTGATTTGATCATATCAGATGTGGTATTGCCGGGCATGTCGGGCAAGGTGATAACCGAAAACCTAAAAACCGATATCCGTACATCGCATATACCTGTTATACTGCTAACCGCGCAGGCTGGGGTTGAACAACAAATAGACGGCATCCGCAGCATGGCAGATTGCTATATGGTAAAGCCTTTTAACTACGACCAATTACTGGCAACCGTAAAAAACCTCATCAAAAACAGGGTAATACTAAAAGAGCATTTCACCAGCGATGTTAGTCATGGCAAAATGCCGGTATCAAAAACCATCGACAAAAAATTCCTGAATGATTTTGCAGGCATTGTTGAGCAAAACCTGGCCAACGAAAGCTTTAACGTTGATGATATTTGCAAAACCATAGGCATATCGCGTGTGCAGCTTTACCGTAAAGTAAAGGCCCTGCTTGGCTGCAGCATTACCGACTATATTTTAAATCGCAGGCTAAAGAAAGCCAAATACCTGCTGGTTCACGAGGCGTACTCTATATCCGAGATCACCTATATGGTTGGTTTTGCCAGTCCCAATTATTTTGCAACTGTATTTAAGGCAAAATATGATTGTACACCAAGCGAGTTTAAACGCAGGCAGCACTCGTAAAGAGGAACAAACGAGCGCAGCGATATCGGAGTGAGTTGATTTGCCTATGAATTATAAGTCGATCTAAAACAATACCCATGCTATGCCAAGGGTAACAAAAATATTAAACGTTTGAGCAATCAAAAACGCGTACAATGGTTTTTTACTGTTTTCGCTAAACAGATCGGCAAAATTGGTTTCCAGCCCAATACTGGTAAAAGCCAGCGCAAACCATAATCCCTGCAGGTTTTTAAGGCTATCCTTTACTGTCGAAATTGTTGCAGCCGGCAGAAAAAATGAAAACAATACCGATGCGCCTATAAATCCCAAAACAAATTTAGGAAAACGCTCCCAAATCACTTTCAGTGTAGGTTTGGTATCCTTATCCTTACCTGCCGGATGTTTTGTATATGTCCAGTAAATGGAAATTGCAAACGCGGCCAGGCCCAGCAATACATTCTGCGAGAATTTTACAATGGTACTGATCTTTAGTGCAACTTCGCCAACCAGCGTGCCCGATGCAACCACAGCTCCGGTAGTATCAATACTGCCGCCCAGCCAGGCTCCGGTCACTTCCTGTGAAAAATGGAAATAACGGGCGATGATGGGCATGAAGATCATCATGGGTATCGCCGTGATCAAAACCATCGAAATCACATAGGATAGTTTTTTGGGATCGCCCTTAATGGCCCCCGCAGTTGCAATTGCAGCAGATACACCGCAGATGGATACCGCGCTGGAAATCATCATGGCTATTTCATCGTCAACCTTTAACTTTTTACATACCCAAAAAGCAAAGTACCATACCGAGGTTACCACCAACAAAGCCTGGATCAACCCTAAGGATCCGGCTTTTAAAATGTCCGAAAAAATCACACTGGTGCCCAGCAACACCAGGCCTATCTTCACAAACAGTTCGGTGGATAGAGATGCTTTTAACCACCGGGGCAGTTTTAAAAAGTTGCTGATAACGAGGCCCAGAGCCAAACTGAATATAACCGCTTCCAGGTTTAATGATTTGGCCTGGCTGCTACCGGCCAACACCAGCGCAATAATGGTAACCAGGTAAACCAGCGGAAAACCCAGAGCATAATTTTTTACGGGTTTACCGGTAATAATTGCGCCAATACCGCCAATGATCAGCACAAAAACAAATTGGATGGCTATTTTAAAGAGGTTTGCGGCACCCAAAACCCTCCCCATAAGTTCGGCACCGTTTGTCCAGCCGAATGATGGTACAGGTAAAATTAAACCAGCTATGGCCAGTATGATAATTAATGACCCTAAAATAACTACTGCCCAATCTTCGTGCAGGGTTAATTTACTGGTGTTGGTTGCCATGTCTTTTGGGTTGTTTTTGGTATGATAAATATTCACAAGATAGCCTTTTGTTTTTATAGGTGCATATGCTACTTGTTTTTCCTTCCCGACCTGGGGTCATTTACCCCCCGGCCACTCGCCAAGGCAGCTGGCGCCGGTTGCGCTTACAGCTAATTAATCAGTTTGACTATTTTTAGGGTAACCAGGGGTCCGGTACGTTGGTATCGGGCCTGTGGCATTTTAGGAAAATCAAAACAAATACCCCCCTATCTTCAAATAAATCCATTTCACCTTCTTTTTATAAAACTTAAAATACTAACTTGTGCTAACCAGGCATCAACCATCTTTTTATGAAAAGAAAAACCTTTATTCGTTTAGGCGGAACAATTATGGCTACTCCTTTGATATCTTCAATTACATCCTGGGCTACAGAAGCCCCATTAAAAAACTGGGCAGGCAACCTTACTTACAGTACGGCCAATGTACAATACCCAAATTCGGCAGCTGCAGTGCAGCAACTGGTTAAAAAACACGGCAAACTTAAAGCCCTGGGCACCAGGCATTGCTTTAACAGGATAGCTGATAGCAAAGACGACCTGGTTTCGACTAAAGAACTGAATAAAGTAATTTCAATCGATAAAAAAGCAATGACCGTTACTGTAGAAGGCGGCATTAAATATGGAGAATTAGCCCCCTATCTGCACAAACAAGGTTTCGCCTTGCACAACCTGGCTTCGCTGCCGCATATTTCGGTTGCGGGGTCAATCACTACGGCTACGCATGGCAGCGGCGTTAAAAACGGCAACCTGGCCAGTGCCGTTACCGCTTTAGAAGTTGTGATTGCTGATGGCAGCATCGTGCATTTTTCAAAGGCCGCCGACCCGGAAAAGTTCAATGCTGTTGTTGTTGGCTTAGGGGCGATAGGCTTTATTACTAAAGTTACACTGGCTATTGAGCCAACCTATATGATGCGCCAGCGCGTATTTTTAAAGATGCCCATGGCGCAGGTAAAACAACATTTCCACGCAATAGTATCTGCAGGGTATAGTGTAAGTTTATTTACCGACTGGCAAAGCGACAGCATCAACGAGGTTTGGATAAAAAGCCGCGTTGGTGAAAAAGACCATAATGAACCCGAGTTTTACGGCGCAAAAGCGGCCACCAAAAACCTGCACCCTATTTACGATCACCCCGCCGAGAGCTGCACCGACCAGATGGGCGTACCCGGGCCGTGGTATGAACGTTTGCCGCATTTTAAAATGGGTTTTACCCCCAGCAGCGGTAAGGAGCTGCAATCAGAATATTTTGTACCGATGCATCATGCAGTAGAAGCTATTGAGGCTATTGCCAAATTGGGAAAACAGGTTGGTCCGCATTTGTTTATCACCGAGATCCGTACCATTGCAGCCGACAGTTTATGGATGAGTCCCTGCCATAACCAGGCTTCGGTAACTATCCACTTCACCTGGAAACCCGAAACCGAAGCTGTTACCAAATTGCTGCCTGTTATTGAAAAGGCATTGACGGCATTCAACGCCCGGCCGCATTGGGGTAAGGTATTTACAATAGCACCCAAGGTTTTGGCATCACGGTATGAGAAATTAGCCGATTTTAAAAAGGTGGTTGCTGAGTATGATCCACATGGAAAATTCAGGAACGCATTTTTGGATCATCATATTTATGGCGCGGTATGACAGCATAGATTTAGCTTACAGATAACAACGGCTGCAAAGCCACACAAACCATTACCATAAGCAGCCATTACGATGATATCCACATCCCCAATATATTTTCGCCCAACGGCGATGGCCGTAATGATAACTGGGTGATAGCCGGACTGGAGGGTGATCCATCAACAACGGTTAAGGTTTATAACCGCTTAGGCAGCCTGGTGTTTCAATCACAGGGCTATGCCACCCCATGGGGTGGTTCCTATAATGGTAAAAAACTTCCCGCCGCTGTGTATTATTATGTAATAAGTACAAAAGGGGCTAAACAGGTGCTCAGCGGATCGGTAACCATACTTTATTAATAGCAACCTTATTTCTACCAGTATTTTTTAATAAAAGCAGCTTATAACTTATTATAATAATTATCAAAAAGTATTTTTTTACGGGATAAAATTAATGTAGTTTTAGATACCTATTTAAAACCATTAAATCTTATGAAAATACCTACTGAACCAATCGGAAGCATCCCGAGGTCGCCCGAGCTTGTAGCTGCTATTACCTCACAAACAAGTGGCGATCAATTGCAAAAATTGTATGCAGATGCAATTGCCGAAACCTTAAAAGAGTTTGAAGAAACCGGATCGCCGGTTATTACGGATGGAGAACAAACCAAATCAAGTTTCGCCACCTATCCACTTGAAGGCTTGCTTAACCTAAGTCCCGAAGGGATGAAAATTAATTTTGAAGATGGTCATTCACGCCAATTGCCGCTGTTAACCAAAGGGCCATTCAGGTACGGTAATTACGCCGAAAAATACCTTGTATCTGCTCAAAAACTAACAAAGCTACCTGTTAAACAGGCTATAATTTCGGCATCTGCCTTAAGTTTAATTTACCCTCCGGATGGAATTGAGAACTATACCCAATCTGAGTTTATTGCCGACCTGCTGAATGAATGTGAACAAGATATCAGGAGATGTTTGGAACAGGGGGCATATAAAGTACAAATGGATTTTACCGAAGGCAGGCTATCCCTTAAGCTTGACCCCTCTGGCGGTGTGTTGAAACATTTTATCGATCTTAATAACCAGGTTTTTAATCGTTTTACCAAAGAAGAACAGCAAAAATTGGGAGTTCATGTATGCCCCGGTGGCGACCATGATTCAACCCACAGTGCAGATGTTGATTACGCCGATTTTTTACCACACCTTTTTAATTTAAATGCAGGCAGCTTTTATTTGCAGCTGGCAAGCGAGCCTGATAGGATAAAGGTTTTAAAAACAATAAATCAATACCTTAAACCCCATCAAAAAGTATTCCTTGGTGTAATAGATGTGCTAAATCCAATAATTGAAAGCCCCGAGGATGTTAGAGACAGGATATTCGAGGCAGCCGAATATATTCCGCTAAACCAGATAGGTACCACCGATGATTGCGGATTTTCACCATTTTGCGACGATATTTCAACAACCCGCGAAACAGCCTTCGCAAAGATCAAAGCCCGGATAGCAGGAACAAAACTGGCAGAGGAGCTGTTGTTTTCATAAAATGTGCAGGTTGCGGTATTGCAAACCTGGCAATGGATACTCCACATAGCATGAAAACAAAAAAATTCATCAGAAGCGGTCCTCATCTCCCGGTAAAAAACCTGGTTCAAACGCTTGATTATTATCGCGACGTTCTGGGGTTTTATGATGAATGGACAACCGGCGACAAAGACGGCGGGATAAGACGCGACGACATGAGGCTACTTTTTGGCGAAGATGCGGAATTTACCTCCGCAATTAACAATACCAAACACCGCTTGCCCCTGATGTGGTTTGTGGATAATATTGACGAGGTGTATGCAGAACTGCAAGACCGCAAAATTGAGATAGCCGATAGTTTAAAAACTCATCCGTATGGTTTAAGGGAATTTGCCTTTATTGATATCAACGGGTATTATATCAGGGTTGCCGAAGGAGATGAAGGATAGCTTATTTATTTCGCGCAAAGGAAGTGTGGCGCAAAGTATTTTGTTGTTAATTGCCTATTGAACACCTTAATTGTACATCACCACAACCCGTTCAACCTTGCCATAGCCATTAAAAAACAAATTTTCAACCGCGTTTTTGCCACTATCGGTGTTATGATAATATATACTGATACTGTTTACGCCGCTGAGTACTTCCAACAGCTCAAAATGCAGATCGGGTAGTTTACTCAGGGCGGTTTGCCAATAAAGCCTTACGTTGTTTTTGCCCGAAATAATGCCACCGCAATCGGGGTATATTTTCAGGGCATATGGCGTTTGGATGTAAAAGTCATCGGTGTAATGCGTCATCAAGGTATCCAAATCCTGTTTGTTCCAGCAGTTTATCCATTCGGCGGCAAACTGCAATGCAAATTGTTGGTCTATCATTATTTATATTCAAAAAGGCTCCTATTAAACAGCTGTTATAAAAACAAACGCCGGGCAGCAACATTTCTTTGTCCCGGCGCATATAAATTTATCATAATTTACGTTTAGTGTAACTTTAGCCATTTAACTTTGTCATATCAACGCAACACCCAATAACAAATTGGGGCATCCTATGAATAAAACATGCCCATTTTGAACCTGAGTCAGCCTTATACAGATCAGCAACTCCTGGATTTGATCAGGACTGACAACCGCGCAGCATTTACCGAGCTTTACAACCGCTATTGGGATAAAACCTTTGCCGTAGCCCTGCACCGTTTAAGTGATGAGCACGAAGCTGAAGAAGTGGTGCAGGAGGTATTTTTAAGCATCTGGCAGCGCCGGGCAAGCATTGAATTAACACATAGTGTTGCTACCTATCTGTCCGTAGCGGTTAAATATAAGGTGATTAACCACCTGGCCAAACAACACCGCAGGCAATTGCAGTTGAATGAAATAACCATCGCCGCCGCCGAAACAGATGATACCACCAATAACTGGCTCAACGAAAAAGAATTAAGACGGCAGCTGGATTATAGCATTAACCAGCTGCCCGAAAAATGCCGGATAGTTTTCCTTTTAAGCCGCGAAGAAAATAAAACCTATGCCGAGATTGCTGCGGAACTGAATATATCGCAAAAAACAGTTGAGGCGCATATGTCAAAAGCCTTAAGTACACTTAGGGAAACTCTGAAAGTTTCGCTGCCCGTACTACTTATCCTCATCCTCAAATAAATTTCATTTCCCACTAAGGGTATTTCCGTTTGGTACTGACTATATGTGTAAAGGTCAAAACATTTTACCATGGAAAACAATTCCTACGATCCGAAGGAGCTTGCTCATAAGCTGGAACAAGGCACCATAAACCCCGAAGAAAAAGCGTGGTTTGAGCAATGGTACGCGGGTTTCAATGATGAAGAAGTATTGTTAACCGGCTCAAAGCATACCAGTTTGGAGCAGCTAAAGGATAGTATCTTCAACCGCATTTCGGCACAAATGGAAACGCCTGTGCAATCGAAAGGCAAAGTAGTTTCTTTATGGCGAAACATAGCTGCTGCAGCGGCTATAGTATTGCTTATTGCCTTTGCTGCTTTTTACAAAAACGCTATTTTAAACATCGTTTACCCTGTAAAAGAGATACAATTGAGCAGCAACGCGGGCCAGCACCGGCAAATGAGTTTGCCCGATGGTACAAAAGTTTGGCTCAGTCCATCTACCCGGATCACCTACCCGGATAAATTTGGCGACAAGCAGCGTTTGGTAAAACTGGAAGGTGAGGCATTTTTTGAAGTGAAGCATGATGCCGCTCATCCGTTCATCATCCAGTCGGGAGCTATCAAAACCGTAGTGTTGGGTACCAGCTTTAATGTGCAGGCATACCCGGATGCCGGTACTGCCGAAGTAACGGTGGTAAGTGGTAAAGTAGCCGTAGCATCATCGGCAGGAAATAAAAACCAACAGCAGATTATGGTTGCCAGGCAAAGGGCTGTTTTCAACAAAAACGACGGACTGCTGGTTAAAGAAAGTTTCCCGGATGCTTCAAAATTTCTTAGTCAGCGCAACGGCTTGTATGATTTTGAAGGGGCTATGCTGCAAACTGTTGCCGATGAACTGGCCCGGCAATACGGTGTACGCATTAATGTAGATCCGCGTATAGCCAAGGACTTATATTATGGCCACTTAAACACCGATCAACCAATTGGTAATGTGCTGAATATGCTTTGCATTGTAATGGACAACGCTCATTGGAACAGCACCGGCAACAACTATTATCTTCAGAAGCTGCCATCTAAAAATTAACCTTTTTCAAAAAACATCCGGTTTAATGTTAATCAACCGGGTAACTAATTAATTCAAATCCAATACATGGCCAAGGCCACGTACCTTATCTAAAAACTACCACCAACAATGAAAAACAATTTCCCTGCATGGTTCCGAACGGTACTATATGCACTGTTCATATTAGCAATGGTGCATCCACAAGTTTATGCCCAAAGTCCGCTTGATAAAACCATAACCATAAGTATTAATAATGAACCGTTAAAACAAACTTTAGACAAAATTACTGCCCTTAGTGGTATAAGATTCACTTACAATGAAACAGTTGCCAAAAGCGATGTAAAGCTCAGCATCAATGCCCAAAACCAACCATTGGGCAATGTTTTAAAAAAGGCACTTGCACCCCACCCCTTTAATTTTGCAGTACTTGATAAGGACATTATGATTAAATATGACCCCGAAAAAGTAAAAAAGCAGCCCGCCGCGCTGGTTGGCGGAAAATTCACCGTAAGCGGCACTATTAAATCAAAACAAACCGGCGAAACCATTATTGGGGCAAGCATCCGGGCAACAGATGTAAACCAGGGTACATCAAGTAACGAATACGGCTTTTACTCCCTTACCTTACCAGCAGGAGATCATGAGCTGGCTGTAAGCGCTATCGGCCAAAAAACAACGGTAGTAAATGTATCATTAACTGCCAACCAGCGACTCAACATAGCAATGGACAACAATGAGCAGGCGCTGCAGGAAGTAACCATCACGGCCAAAGCACCCGGCACCCGCGATCTCGCCAGTCCGCAAATGGGGGTTGAACGTTTGAGCATCCAGGAAACCAAAAATATCCCCGTATTATTGGGCGAGCGCGATGTGATCAAAACTATCCAGCTATTACCCGGCATCAAATCTGCCGGCGAAGGCAGCGGCGGCTTTTATGTACGCGGCGGCGCATCAGATCAAAACCTGATCCTGCTGGACGAGGCACCAGTTTACAATGCATCGCACCTGCTGGGTTTCTTCTCTACCTTTAACTCGGATGCTATCAAAAACATCAGTATTTATAAAGGCGATATGCCGGCTCAATATGGCGGCAGGCTTTCATCTGTGCTGGATATTAAAATGAACGATGGCAATAACCAAAAGCTTGGCGTAAGCGGTGGCGTTGGGCTTATAGCAGCCAGGATTAACGTGGAAGGCCCTATCCAGAAAAATAAATCATCCTTTCTTATCTCGGCCCGAAGAACTTATGCTGATGCCTTCCTGGCTTTTTCAAAGGATTCTATCGCCAAAAAAAGCCAGCTTTATTTTTACGACCTCAATGCCAAAGCCAATTATATTTTAGGAGATAAGGACCGTTTATTTCTTTCGGGGTATTTTGGCAAGGATGTGCTCAAGGCCGGGGATATAGCGGGCATCAACTGGGGCAATACAACCGCGACGCTTCGCTGGAACCATATTTTCAACAGCCAGCTATTCTCCAACACCTCGCTGATCTATAGTAATTACGATTACAAGATTAACATTAAAGAAGATGTAAACGAATTCAACATTTTCTCCCAGATAAAAGACCTTAACCTAAAGGAAGACCTGCAATACTATGCAGGCGATAAAAACACCATCAGTTTTGGCTTCAACGGCGTTTACCATACCATTAAACCCGGCGAAATTTCATCAACGGGCAATTCGGGCATTATATCGCAAAGTCTCCAAAACAGGTATGCGCTGGAGGATGCGGTATATGCCACCAACACCTGGAAAGCTACCGACCGCTTTAGTTTAACTTACGGGCTTCGCTTATCGGCCTTTACTATACTTGGCCAGGGCGATTATTACACCTTTGATACCGATGGCAATATAACTGGGGCAACACATTACACATCTGGCCAGGTGGTTAAAACCTATGTAAACCCCGAACCACGCATTGCAGCAGCATACTCTTTGAACGATTACAGTTCGGTAAAAGCATCATATGCCCGTAACGCGCAAAATTTACACCTCATCTCCAACTCCAATTCCGGCTCGCCAACAGATAAATGGGTAGCCAGTACCAACATTATCAAACCCGAGCTGGCCGACCAGCTTTCGGTTGGTTATTATCGGGACTTTAAAGATCACCAGTATGAGTTCACCTTCGAGACTTATTATAAAAAATTACAAAACCAGGTAGACTACCGTAATGGCGCCAATGTTTTCACCAACCAACCCATAGAAACGCAGTTACTTTACGGCAAAGGAAGAGCGTATGGCGCAGAGTTTTTGCTAAAAAAGAAAACCGGCCGTTTAACCGGCTGGATAAGCTATACACTATCAAAAACCGAACGCAAGATAGATGGCATCAACGATAACGAATGGTACAATGCCCGCCAGGACCGAACACATGACCTTGCCATTGTAGCCATGTTTAAAGCCACCGGGCGATGGACCCTATCTGCCAATTTTGTTTACTATACCGGCGATGCTGTAACCTTCCCCAACGGTAAGTACCAGGTGGATGGCGCCAACTATTACTACTACACCAGCCGCAATGCCGACCGGATGCCCGCCTACAACAGGCTTGACCTGGGCGCAACACGCCAGTTGAAGAAAAGTGCGAAATTTGAATCGGACCTTACCTTTAGCTTGTATAATGCCCTGGGTAACCACAACGCGTACCGTATCTTTTTCCGCAATAATAAAACCGACCCAAGTCGTACAGAAGCGGTAAGGACCACTTTGTTCACTTTTGTACCATCCATCACCTATAACTTTAAATTTTAAGCCAATGCATACGCCTGTAAAATATTTAATAATCCCGCTCTTCATAGCCTCGTTAAGTTCCTGCGAAAAAGCAATCAATCTGAAACTGAAAGATACTACTCCACAATACGTTGTTGAAGGGGTGCTTACCAACCAAAGCGGCGGCTGCAAAGTAAACCTGAGCCAAACCAAAAACTTTACCGATAATAATGATGTAATTGGTATTGATGGCGCCCAGGTAAGTATAACCGATGATAATACGGTTTATCCGCTTACACCAGGCGGCTCCGGGGTTTATCAAAACAGCACTTTAAAGGGCGCATACGGCCATATTTATAAACTGAGCGTTACCGTTGCAGGTAAATCGTTCACGTCAACCTGTGCCATGCCTGCGGCTGTAGCATTGGATAGCATTTACCTGGTAAAAAGCGACTTCGGCGACAACAAAGATGGTACCACGCGTAAATACGTAACCGTAAAATACCATGACCCTGCCGCTACCAAAAACTACTATCGTTTTGTACAATATGTAAACAACCGTAAAGAAGAATCGGTACTGTTGGATAATGATGAGTTTACTAACGGGCAGGAAGTTAACACCAGCTTAAATTTCAACAACGATAATGACGACCCGGCAAGGGATATCCGACCCGGCAACCAGGTAACCATCGAAATGCAGTGCATTGATCCTGCTGTTTATAAATACTTTTTCAGCCTCACCACAGGTGCTACCGGCGATGGCAATAACGCAGCCCCGGCCAATCCACTAAGTAATATTGTGGGTGGCGCGTTGGGATATTTCAGCGTACATACCGTGCAAAGGAAAACGCTGACCGCGCCGTAAGTTGGTAGCTAAAAGGCTGTTTAAATTTAATCCAATAATGTTTTTACGGGTCCGGGAAACACATATCCAACCGTCATTGCTTCGTACCTTATAATGACATGATTTTTAGTTATTGATTATCAATATGTGTTTTTTTACACATAAACCTCTTACCCGTCATTGCGAGGTACGAAGCAATCCCCAACTTACAGAGTAACTGTGCAAATCCGATCTGTATTTTGGGGATTGCTTCGTCGTACCTCCTCGCAATGACGATCAGGAGGCGGTTGTGGTATTCATATATGTCATTACTGTTTTTTTCAGCTCGGCTGCTCCGTACCTCCTATGACGATCTATTTATCTATTTTCAAACTAAGGGAAATCATTCATCCTGAACTTGTTTCCTGATCTTACAGGACAGGTAACCATCATATAGGTATACCTTACTTATGGGATACCCAAACAAGTTCGGCATGACTCTTTTTATTAATGAGCAACCATCACAACCCATCCGACGATGGAACCAGCTTAGCTGAAAGATCCGGATCTTTCATATTTTTATCCAGCGGAAACATGGGGCGCAGGATCCTGTGGTAAGGCAGGCGTTCTATATTCTGGTCAACTCCTCCCGGTGTCAGGGCAAGCAGCCAGTCGGCACGCATGGCATAAAGTTCGGGTTCCAGGTAACCAATTTTTACCACCACTATATCAGCTTTGCGTGGGTTAAGGCCCAGGCGGGTAAAGTCGACCTCCTTATGGTAGGGCTTACGTTTTTGGGTAATAATAACATGTACACTCCCAACCCGCACCACTGCTTCAACCTCGGCATCCTTATCCCCATATTGTATAGATTCCACAGTTCCCGAGAGCTTTATCGGGGCAGCATACCGGGCATCAACCAACGCACCGGCATAACCCTCCACGTGTCCACCTATACCTGCTGTAATGGCACTTTTCACCAATTCGGATGCTGGGATAGAGGCATAAATCAACGTGGGGCCATTATCGGCCTTAAACTCCGGGCGGGCAAGAATATGCGTCAGTGTCCAGGTGGCGTCACCGGCACCACCAGCGGTAGGGTTATCGCCAGAATCGCTGATATAAAAAGGATGCTTTGTGCTTGCCAGGGCCTTGCTTAAGCATTCGCTTAAGGTGCCGGTTGGCGCTACAAATTCAAAGGCATTCCGGGCATCCCAAAACCTGCGAGCCAGTTGTTCGGCAGTATGGGATACCTTGTCCTTATCATCGCCTGTTACCATTACCACCGCATGATTGCGCGGTTCGTCGGCCCAGGCGTAGCCTATCCATATGGCAGCGTCGGTAATCCCAGCTTGCGCCGCTGCGGGTGCAACCGCTTTATAGATGCTTTTACCGGGTTCTATGCGTGTACTTGTTTTTTCGCCGGGCAGCAATATAGGTATCGGGATATAAGCTTTGTATCTGGGTTTTCCTTTACCGCTTTCAATCCTGTCAATCAAATTCTGTACAGCCCGTTGCTTGGTTTGCATGGCATCTTCATGCGGGGCCATCCGGTAACAGGTAATCAGGTCGGTATTTTGTGCCAGCCGCCAGGAAACATTGCCATGCAGGTCCATAGAAGTAGAGATGATTGTTTTTTTTCCAACTACTTTCCTGATCCGTATGATGAGATCGCCCTCCGGGTCATCAAGCCCTACTACGCTCATAGCACCATGAATATCAAGGTATAAACCATCATACGGCGCATATTTTTTAAGCGAATCCAGCATTTTATTTACCAGTGACTCATAGGCCTGCCTTGTAACCGCCCCGCCGGGCAGGCTTTTACCTACCACAGCAGGAAACCATACCGCCTTTTTGCGAACAGGCGAATCAATCGCCAAAAACGGGTATGAACTAAATACTTCCGAACTATATTTTGCGTGAAAAGCCGCCTCATCCGTAAGTGCCGGCGAAAACGTGCTCGATTCTATCCCGAGCCCCGCAATAGCGATTCGCGGCAGCGGCCTTGCTAACTGTATACTGTTTACTTTTTTGGCTGAAGAGTTATGCTTATTTTTAAGGTAAGCAGAAGAAGCTGTGATTTTAATTTTATGATTTACGATCTTTAAGTTAACGGGCCTTGCCCCGGTAAAGCAAATTATTAAACAACTTGAAATTGTTATTAACAACAAACATTTAAGCATATCCATAAATAAAAGGTTGTTATAAAGATACATTTTTTAACATGCCATGATGTCCAATGTATCTGACTTTGGATGATCTGTGGCGACACAACAATTGAGGAAATAAAATCGTAATAAATTACCTTGTAAATGCACTATCTCGTAAGTCATAAGCCGGATTTGTTCTTTTTTTGACTTAGAACTTAAGACTTTCGACTAAAGACTAAGCATCAGTTGACATGACACTACTATAAACCCACATCAGCATGAAACGATCTGAAATTATTAAACGCGAACTGGAAGTTGCATTTTCCAAACATTCCCAGCCTGTTTGGTTCAGAATTTTGAAATATATTTTAATCGGTGGTATGCTTTACTTTTTTTGGGGAAGCAAATTACTTTGGATCATTTTTCCGGTTCTGTTTGTTTTTTCCTTATGCCTCCATTTTTGGTACAGGTATAAAACCCAGGGCTGGACAAAAAGTTATGGACAATGGAAATATGATAAAAACAAGCCTGACACCTAAATAGGTTGAAGTGTTATCATATAACCTCAAATAGTAAACCAAAATGTTGATCCTTTTCCTATGGTACTTTCAACACCAATTTCGCCCCGATGCTGTTTAATAATTTCAGAAGAAATATAAAGCCCCAGCCCTACGCCCGGGTAATTTTGAGAGGTGTTTTCAACCCTGTAAAACCTATCGAAAATATGTTCAATTTTTTCTGCCGGAATACCAATACCCTTATCAATAACTGAAAATTTGATCAGGTCGGCAGATAACTTTTCAAACCTGATGGTAACCGGTTCCTGTAAGTCGGCGTACTTGAAAGCATTGGTCAGCAGGTTAGCAACAACCTGGTCTATCTTTCTTCTGTCGGCATTTATTATTAAATCTTCAGGTCCATCTATAAGCACTTCCCGGTCAATTCCAGCCTTACATTGCTCTGCGCTTTCCACAATTAACTCCATCAAATTAAAATCAGTTTTATTTAATTCCAACTTTCCGGCCTGGATTTTGGTAACATCCATCAAATCATTTATAATCCCGGTAAGTTTATTGGTTTGATTAACCGCCTTTGTAACAAAAGGCGATATCGTTTTTAAATCATCATTTTTAGCAACCATTCTTTCCAATAACTGCAACGATGCCTTTACACTGGTAATTGGGGTTTTAAGTTCATGGCTGGCAATACTCATAAACTCATCCTTTTTCGCCATCAACTCTTCTGTTGCTTGCTTTAAAATTTCGTGGTTTTTTGCTTCCTGCTCGGCTTTTTTTCTTTCCTCTATCTCAATTTCCAACTCCTTCTGGGTCCTGATCTTATAGATCATCGGCAAAACTTTGTACAAAAAGTACACGGTAAACAGAGAAACTACAGCGGTTGCAAACCTCACTAAAGCGCTTAGCCGATATGCCGGCCACCAAAAAATAACAGCATCTAAAAAGTGTGTAGTTCCGCACAGCATGATAAACGCAATAAATAACCAGAATACCCTGGGGAACGGAATATCTTTTCGCTTTTTCAGCAATAAAAAAAGTAATAAAGGGATAGCAAAATAGGCGGTGCCAATGGCAAGATCTGACAATATGTATAACCAGCCGTGAAAGTCTGTCCAGTTACCGCAATGCCACCTTGCTGGCCAGTCGGCAGTATCAAATATATTGGTAAAAAAAGCCTTTCCCTGGGTTGGTAACCCGGCTTTTGCGGTGTGAGTTAATGTTTTACCCGGTTGGCATGCAGAATCGCATACCACCGGCAATTTAGTAATTGCAATCCCGGAGTTGGCCATCATTTTTTTTAATGTTTTTGTTTCCAATCCTGTTTTAGTTTATGTGATCCCGGTTGATACAAGGAGTAGCGCCGGGTTTTAAATTGTGATGAACCTGGTTATCTGGATTCGTTTACATTGAAAATAGTAAGCGGAAGACCAGAAGTTTTTTAATTTCAATACGTCCAACTTTTCAAATCGGCCCCTTTAGGAGCCCTTGTTTTAACCTCGGCAGCCCACTTTTTGATAAACATTTGGTGGTAACGCAGGCGGCTGATATAGTTGGGCTGGGTATGGTCGCCGTTCCAGCAATGTTCGGCACGGTCGCCGTAGTCAATTTCGCAGCCGCAATTGGGGTTGTTTAGCTTTTTCAGCATATCCTCGGCACTGTAAACAGCATTGTTGAGGTAATAGGTATCCATATCACCTACGTAAATATGAATTTTCCCCTTAAGGCTTTCGCCTATCTTAGGCCAATCACGCTGAATGATGTGGGTAAGGTCAAAGTGATTTCGCCAGTAAGCGGCAACGCTTGTATCAATTGTTCCTGTATATTTATCAAAAATACGCTGCGGATAACCATCCTTATCCATAGGCGAAAAAACCGCCTCCCATACATCAAACTGGTCGCCGCTGCGGCTACGGCTGCCCAGGGCAAGCTCTCGTTGGTTAACTTCTTTTAGGGTGGCGCTTACATGGCCAAGGTAATCGCGCTCGGCCGGGCGGGGTGTTTTTTTGAAATCGCTTGTGGGGTAATATGCGTTTTTATCGTTGTAAATATCGATGGTAGTATAATGGTGAAAGTCTACCGGGTCGGGGCAGGCGGCGTAACAGCCATTGTACTCATTGGGGTAAAATACCTGCGCTGCCAATACCTCCCAGCCACCCGTTGAGCCACCGTACATGAACCTCGCCCATCCCTTTCCTATTCCTCTGAACTCCTTTTCAATCTCCGGGATCAGCTCATAGGTTATCGCATCACCGTACGGACCTAAATTGGCCGAGTTTACAGCATACGAATCATCATAATAAGGGTTGGCATGCTGAATCTCGATAGCGAGTACCCGGGGAAACCCCGGACCTGTCCATTGCCTGTAAAAGTCATAAGCTTCCTGCTGCACAATTTTATTGTAGCCGGTTATATGGAAACGTGCCGAGGTATCGGGCTTTAAATTTTTATCGGGCGGTGTGGTGCTGAAACCCTCCAAATCGGCCGGGAAATGGCCGTGGAAAATAGCCAACGGATATTTTACTTTAGGGTGCTCATCAAAACCGGCCGGCAGCAAAATATTGGCCCCTAAATACATCGGCCTGCCCCAGAATTCGGTAAGCAGCTTGCTTTGAATTTTGATGTGCTTAATGTATTTGGTATCCTTCGGCGCTTCAATTGGCGGGATGATTTTATTGATTGTGAGCAATACTTCGTTTGATGCAGCCGGGTCGAAATGAATTTTTATTGGGGCCGAATAAATATTGCCTGGCGCTATGTTCCAGTGCTGCCCCTCGCCCCTGTCCATGGGCAGTTTTACGGTATGACCGGTTTTTAAATGGAAAGTTTCGTATTTATGCAACAGCACCTGTACATAGTAGTCGCCGGCAGGTACATCCTTTAAACGCTCGAGCGGGTAACCAACGGCCTGCACATCTATCAATTGGGTGGCGCCGGGTTTCCATCCATCTACATCCATACCAAAAACTAATTGTGTATTGGCGGCATCGCCAACCTGGAAACGGGGTTCGGCCTTATTGTTTTTGGAGAGCAACAGTAATAACCTGCCATCCAGGTCTTTTTCGCCAAGCGCGGCATCGATACTTACCCTGAACGTTTGTGCATGCCCAAAAAATGGAAAGACCACCAATAGCAATAAGATCAGTTTTTTCATGTGTAAGGTGTTTTGACCTAATATAAGGAAAATGTTTATTCCGAAAAAATTAAGCGGATGGAAAGCCAGCTGAAAGCTGAAGGCTTAAAGCGAAAAGCAATAAACTCAGAATATCTGAAATCTTTTACCTCTGCAGTTTTTGCGTTCAGCCTTCCGCTTTTTGCCTTTGGCTTGCAGCCTGTTTGATTTTCGCAAACATTGGATTGATGTGTGCAAACCGCCGGTTATTTTACATGTTAACTTTGTTCTATCAAATTAAAACAGAAAAATGGAACCAACAAATAAAATAGCCCTTGTAACCGGCGGCAGCCGCGGGTTGGGTAAAAATATGGCGCTAAGCCTTGCCAAAAAAGGCATTAACGTGATACTTACCTATCACAGTAAACAAGATGAGGCACAGGCCGTAGTGGCCGAAATTGAGAAAGCTGGTCTTAAAGCTGCGGCTTTACAACTCAACGCCGGCGATGTTAAAAGTTTCGATAATTTTTTCGCCCAGTTAAAAGAGGTACTTAAGGATACTTTTAATACCAGTCACTTCGACTTTTTAATAAACAATGCCGGTATTGGGGTTGGTGCACCTTTTGCCGAAACTACTGAAGAAGACTTCGACCTGCTTTTCAATATCCATTTAAAAGGCGTGTTCTTTTTAAGCCAGAAAGCACTGCCAATTATTAATGATGGCGGCCGCATCATCAATATATCAACCGGTTTGGCCCGCTTCAGTATGCCGGGTTATGCAGCATATGCATCAATGAAAGGCGGTGTTGAAGTACTAACAAGGTACATGGCCAAAGAATTAGGCGCACGTGGAATTGCTGTTAACGCGGTTGCTCCCGGCGCCATTGAAACAGATTTTGGCGGCGGTATGGTACGCGACAACCAGCATGTAAATGATCATGTTGCAGGTATAACCGCATTGGGCCGTGTAGGTTTGCCGGATGATATTGGTGGCGTAGTTGCATTTTTATGCACAGAAGAGGCCCGGTGGATAAATGCGCAACGGATAGAGGTATCCGGCGGTATGAACCTTTAAAATTACCGTTTTAACTATTACTCAAAATAAAAAAACTCCCGGCTGGCATCCGGGAGTTCCTAAACAAAAATTCAAACCAATAAATTAATTAACCTTTACACCTTCTTGTACGTTAATTAAAACAACAGGGTTACAGTCAATAAAAAATATTTTTAATATTGTTAATCGGCAATCCGGCGAAGCTTTGATTAATTAATAATTAAATCCTGGATGGAGCTACGCCATAAGCTTTTTTAAACGCAAACGAAAAATGCGACAGATCTTCAAAGCCCAGGTCGAGGTAAATAGCTGAGGGGGCCTGGCCTTTTTCTTTAATAAGGTAATGCGCTTCCTGCAACCTGCGCTGCTGCAACCACCTGTTTGGGGTAATGTGAAATATCTTTTCAAAATCGCGCTTAAAGGTAGCCAGGCTTCTGCCTGTTAAATAAGCAAACCTGTTAAGGTGAACGTTAAAGTGATAGTTTTTATTCATAAAACCTTCCAGGTCTATTTTGCCGGGTTCGCTAAAATCAAATAAAACATCTTTAAGTTCGGGATTGGCCTGCAGTAATATCAGGACGGCCTCCTGTAGCTTTAATCGCTGCAGATCATCACTGATAGCATGCCCCGTTTGCTGGTAAGGCAGCAGCGAATCCATAAAGCTCCTGTACAAAGGATGTGGCTTCAGGTTAATGAACGGGCCTCCCATATCATGCCTATCCGATTTCAACCCATACGCTATACTAAAGTTTCGCAATGTTTCCTGGTCAAGGTAAACAGATAGTGCTCTGTACTCGCCATTTAAGGGTGGCCGCTTTATAAATTTAATAAGCTGATTGCGTTTGCTCAGCCTAAAATCTCCTTCATTAACTGTATATGAGTGGGTTCCGTCGTTAATCTCGATTGAACCGGCAACTTGGTAGCTAAAAACATGTTCGGGCACAAACTGCTCACCCTCCCTGCTATTGGTTACATAACATGTATGGCGTATTTGCTGTAATATCGGCGCTTTTTCCTGCTTAAGCATATCAGTTTCAAATTTATAAATAATAACAATGCAGGTGCCGGGCTGCATTGTTATCAATGTCTTTTCTCTTATTTTTTCATACTCAGGTATAATTTACCCTGTTCAGATTCAAAGAAATTTTCCGATTCATCGTGGTCTGTCGAAATACTAAGCTGGTACCATTTTTCCAGCTCGGCCAGTTTTGCCAGTTCAGCGTTTTTTACAAGGGCTACCCCTTCGCTCCCTAATATTAAATGTAATGGCGGCTCGGGCTCTCCAACTATGTCAATCATAACTTTTGCCGCCTTATCCGGATCGCCCACCGGTATAAATTTTCCGCTCTGGAAAAACTCGGCCCTTTTACCAACAGAACTTTCATAACCTTCAATAGATTTTGCATAGGTCATCGAGTCGCCCGCCCAATCGGTACGGAAACCGCCCGGTTCAACAACAACAACTTTTATACCCAAAGGCGCCACTTCCCGGGCTAAGCCTTCACTGAAACCACTTAAGCCAAATTTAGCAGATTGATAAATGGTAAGACCAACGCTACCTACCCTACCCCCAATTGAGCTGATTTGCAGGATATGGCCCGAACGCTGCTTGCGCATATAAGGCAATACAGCACGCGTGATAGCAATGGGAGCATACAGGTTTGTTTCCAGCTGGCTGCGCACCTGCTCATCTGTATATGCTTCGGCTGCACCGGTGATGCCGAAACCAGCATTGTTCACCAATACATCTATACGACCGAAGTGCTGTATTGTACTTTCAACCGCCGCGTTGATCTGCTCCTGGCTGGTTACATCCAGCTTAACGGGAAACAACTGGCCGGGATACTGATCTGCCAGGTCATTTAATTGTGCTGTATTACGCGCCGTTGCAGCTACCTTATCGCCTTTGGCAAGTACTGCTGCGGTAAGGCTGCGCCCCAATCCGCGGGAGCTGCCTGTTATAAACCAAATTTTTTCCATTTCTTTTTTACTTTTTGTTATGACAAATATCGGGGGTATTCACAAGCTCAACTTTGTTAAAAGGTTCAAAATGCTTTGTTAAAAAGTGCATGTGATTAAAAACACACACTTACCTTCATTTGGCAATGCAGGCAATTCATGATCAAAAACTTATCTTTAAGTTACCTGTATTATAATAAAATCAAACCTGTTCCATTTAATGGCATCAAGCACCTCCAAAGCAACCCTATTCCCCATATTGCTGGTAAACTTTATTGATGCCCTGGGCTTTAGTGTTGTTATCCCGTTTTTGGTGGTTATTGTTTTAAAACTTGGCGGGCACGAGGTGGTATATGGTTTTTTGAGTGCTACGTATTCCTTTTTCCAACTGATAGGGGCGCCTATACTGGGCAACTGGTCTGACAAGTTCGGGCGTAAAAAAATCCTGCTCCTGAGCGAGGCTGGCACCTTTGTGGCCTGGCTTATATTTTTAACAGGTTTAATTATACCCAATCAACAAATAAAACTAACCAACAACCTGATATTCAGTATTCCTTTGCTGCTCATTTTTTTAGGGAGAGCCCTGGATGGCCTCACCGGCGGTAATATGTCTGTAGCAAATGCTTATGTGGCAGATATTTCTGTAAAAGACGACCGCAAGCAAAATTTTGGACGTATGGCCGCTGCATCCAATATGGGGCTTATTTTTGGACCATTGCTGGCTGGTTTATTGGGGGCAACCATATTAGGCAATATATTACCGGTGATAGTTACGGCGTTCATCTCGCTAATTGCTTTACTGGTTATCTGGCTGCGGATACGTGAGCCACAGGTTAAAAAAGAAGACGTCCCTGGCCCCATCCTTATAAAACAAACCAATTTAAAAGGATTGAAGGAAGTTTTTAACCTGCCTTATGTACCTTATTTTTTGACCCTTTACTTCCTTATATTCTTAGGCTTTAACTTCTTTTATGTTGGTTTCCCGGTTTATGCTGCCGGGCAGCTGCACTGGAATGTTTTAAAACTGGGCATCTACTTTTCGTTTTTAAGTGGTACAATGGTTTTAATAGAGGGGCCTGTATTGAGCTTTATTGCCAAACGTGTTTCGGGCGCTGTGTTGGTAATAACCGGCAGCCTCATTCTTTGCACCTGTTTTGTGCTTTTAAAATTTGAGAGCATGGTGCTTATCTATTCTTCTGCCCTGCTTTTTGCTATTGGCAATGGCATCATGTGGCCCTCCTTTATCGCCCTGTTATCCAACACGGGGAACGCGCAGGTGCAGGGCAAAATACAAGGTTTTGCAGGCAGTGCGGGCAGCCTGGCCAGTATCATCGGCCTTATTAGCGGGGCGTTTTTGTACCATACACTGGGCTCAAACCTTTTCCTGGTAACGGCGGCGTTTATGCTGCTGATTGCATTTGCAGCAATACCTTTGATCGCGATTGAGAAAAAGATGTGAGCTCAAAACTCCTCATTAATCAATTCCTTACTTATTACAACACCGGGAATACTGGTTTGATACATTTCGTCTACCTCCAACGGACGGGGGGCGGTATTGGTTTTAATTTATTCTGTTGCTTTAAAGTTCAATAGCACCTTTAAAGCATCTCCAGCTTGGCAAAAAAATCATTAAACATCAGGTTAATATCCAGGTGCTGATAAACCCTGATGTTTCGACCATTGGCGTTATACTCATATGCGCCTTGTACATTTATCCACGGGCAGGGCTTCAGCACATAATCGCTGCTTGAAGGGTCGGGCTCAAAGGAGGATTGCAGCGCGGTAAGCAATACCAGCGGACTATCGCCTAAAATATAGGTTTCGCCAATATTAAGGTGATATTGCTGTAAGCGGACCATGAGGTTTTCAAGTACATTGTTTAAGTACTTCCCTATTTCGCCCCGGGGTTTTATCCGGGTTTGCAATTGCGAGTACGGCAATATAGCCTGGCGGTAAGCATTACGGGGTACCTGCCATAATTTCAATTGCGAATGGTTAAACACGGCCCTTGCAGCAGCAATATCAATATTAAGGTTATACTCGGGATTTGAATAATTGGGCGGTGGTAATGCCAGGTCGCTGTATTCGGGGCCGCCTATCCAAACTAAGGTAAATTTGCCTGCTATTTGGGGGTTGGTTAAAACAGCTGAGGCAACTTCGGTAAGGCCGGCTCCGCAAAGTACGTATAAGGGCAATGATGTATCCGTACGTGATGCTTCTTTAATAATAAAATCCACGGCTGCGCTTTTAACAGGGGTACTGTCATTAAGCATGCCCGTGTTTGATCCGGCAATTACCGGCATCCGGCCATTCAGTTTCATGAGGGTTAGCAGTTCGGCTGCTTTTTTTACGGCATTGTCTGCCTGGGTTTTGGAGTTATCAAATCCATCGCCCACTTTAAGGTGCGAGCCAATAATGCCCCTGATCTCTACAGATGGCGATAATATAAGGTGGGCGAGCGCAAATAAACCATCCGGATCGCCGCTAAAATCATTATCAATAATAACCCGCACCCTGGCCGAAACAGGTTTGTTGCTGGTACCCGGCTGCGCAAAAGTTAGGGACGGCAAAATAAAAAGCAGCAACAGACTTATCAGGTGCAGGTTTGTTTTCATGGTTTTAGTTTAATTGGTTAGCAAGGGCAATATAAACGTTTTTTGGTAACCATGTAATTATACATATTACTGTTTTAAATGGCACGCATACATATCTACCTGTTCAACGGATACTCATTCACCCAATGAAACCCACGCCTTAGTAATAAAAAATTATTCAGATCGTATTTTTTGAGGCTGATCATCAGCGAATCTTTATTCCATTTGCCTTTTAGCAGCAGGTCGCCATTTTTAGTTTCGGTGTAAGTAAACTGGTGTTTATCGGCTGTGTCAATAAAGTTATGTATAACGATGGTGTGTTTTTTAAGGTCGGGTTTAAAACTGTAGTTTTTTAAACTATCGTTCATCAATTTAATCCGCGCGTTATCGGCATAGCTAATGATCAGTTTTGCCCATCTTGTGGTATCAGTAGTAAGCGGTGCAATGGTGTCCTTATTCCGCACAAAGCTTTGCACATTATAAATGCCATAAAAAGGCGGCTTTTGGGCCTTATCGCCATAGTGTTGTGCAGCCTGTAAATTACTTATGGTGTACCCAACAAGCACATAGGCTATAAAAACGTATTTAATACTGCTTAAGGTGATGTTTTTCCACCTGGCCTTAAAACGGTGCGGGGCTATGTTTGATGGCGGAGCAGCCTTGTTTAGCAAAAAGAAATTAATTAAACGCAGTGCATCTTTAATCAGCAAAAACAACGACATTAATACCAGCATAGTTGATAGCAACTTAACCGGCACATCAAAACAATAGTTTATGGCCATAATGTTACCGGCAACTACTATACCTAAAATTGCACCCAGCGTTGTTGTTTTACGGAAAAGCAGGCACAAGCCACAGCTAATCTCGGCCAAACCGGTAAAATAATTAAAACCGGTGGAGTAACCCATATACGTCCAGGCCAGGCCCATGGGCGATGCATTGCCAAAGGGCTCCAGCAAGCGGGTGGGTGAAGGCGACGGGAATTGGAGTTTAATCACCTTTATAAAGCCATAGGTAAGCATGGTGATAGCCACATAATAACGCACTATTACGCAAACCCAGTAAAACAGCTTATTATAATTGCGGGCCTTTCTGTCGGCTACCGACCAAATACCGGCACTTAAACCAGCCACTACAATGCTGAACAATATGATCAGGTAATCATAAGTAGTATCGCCGCTGCCATTGGTAAATACGGTTATGGGGCTGGCCATATGCAGTACATGGGCGGCCAGCCAGGGAATTAGTTTATGAAATGGCTGAATGTAGTAGTCCGAGGCGGCATCTAAAAATGGGATGGTGCCATTGGGGTTAAAAAATATGTACAGCAAAAAAAACACCAGGAAAAACCTTAAGCCTATTTTTTGCGCACCAGACCAGTAGATGGGTTCGGTAGCGGCAGTAGTGGTCATATTATTGCGATGATTTAGTTTAGGCTAAATATAATAAATCAGGGCGTAAATATTTGATGGGTAAACAAAGTTTAAATCACAACCGCTCCAAGCGTTGCTGTTTCGGCCATAAACAACCTGTTAATAAACGACCATATAATATCAAGCAATCCACGCTTTTTTACGGGAACAATAACAGGCGTTTCAACAGGGGGCTGGTCTTCGGGCGGTGTATCTAACTCCTGCATTTCAACCAGGATGCTTTCACGTATGGCGGGGTCGCGGTTCACAATATCATCCAGCTCGGTGAGTTCGTTAAAGGTTGCTTTTCCGCTTCTTTGTCTTTTAATCAGGATGTCGAAACGGTCTTGCGAAAATGTACGCCGTTCCAGTGGTTTGTGATGCTTCATGATGCTATCCCTTAATAAAAAGCATGAAGCAAAGCTAATGCCATGGTTTTAACAATCTGATTTTCAGCTATTTAAAATAATTAAAATTAACTATCCGTTCATTTTTGATACAAGGGCATGTACGGTATCGGTCAGGTGAAGGACTTTTGGACGAAGGACAAAAGACTTTCAGATTTTCAGACTTTCGGACAAAGGACAAAAGAGCAAAGACGAAGGACAAGAAAAGGCAAACACATCCTTTGTCCAAAAGTCTTTACTCCTTGCTCTAAAAGTCCTTTGTCCGAAAGTCCTTTGTCTGAAAGTCTCTTAATTAACAATTTTCAATATGCCGGCTTTATATAAACTTGGTGTGGTGCCTGCAATTTTTCTGAAAGCCCGGCTAAAATAGTGCTGGTTATTAAAACCGGCTTTAAAACAGGCATCGGCAATGCTGCAGTAAGGGTTGCGTAAAAGCTGCTTGGCAAACTCTATCCGCTCCTTAATAATAAAATCAACCGGCGATATGCCCATTTCATGTTTAAAGGCCCTAAAGAAACTGGCCTTGCTCATGTAGGCCATCTGGCTAAGGGCATCAATGTTCAGTTTTTCGGTAAGATGACTTTTTATGTATTGCAAAATGTAAGCAAAACGGTTACCGGCCGATAGCTGCTGCAGGTTCTCTTTTACATGGCGCAGGTTTTGCATCTGCATAATGCGGATGAGCAACTCCTTGAGGGTGAGGTTGGCCAGTACATCTTTGGTGAGCACATCGCCGGTACTTATGCTGATGAGCTTGTTAATAAGTTGCGCCAGCTCATGGTTATTAAAAAAATGAAACTGCTGGTAATTAAGCTGCCATTTATCATTATTGGCACGCGGGTAATTCTCGTTCAAAAAATCAAGCGTACTTTGTATCTCCTGGTGGTTTATAGCCAGTGCCGTACACTGCGCCGGGTTAAGCTCAGATGCTTCCGGAAAATCAATGGTCATGGTAACATTGGGCGGAACAATTACGGTTTCGCCGGGCAAATAATCAAAGCCTGGTTTATCAAACAGGTGCATTACTTTTTTGCCCCGCAGCATGCTGGTGATCACCAGGTCGCTAAAAGTGAGTGGCACAAGCTCGCTGCGCTGGTAAGTTTCGTAAATATTAAGCTCGCAATGGTTCAACGTATAAGCCTTACGGTTTTCTACAAGCGTTTGCAACTCCCTTTTGTCGCTTAGGGCAAACGGAGATACCAGGTTTCTCTCATTCATAATTGGCTTAATTTAAAACAAGTTAGGTATAGTTAACGATACTTTATAATTCAATTTTAAATTGAAACTATAATGCACCCAATTGATAGCATTGTGCAAATGATTGATATTATCGGTAGCTACCTTAGCTATACCAATTAAAAAACAAAAACCACTATGAGTATAACGCAAAGACCATCATTTAAGGATAAGTACGACAATTTTATTGGCGGTAAATTTGTTCCGCCCGTTAAAGGAGAATATTTTGATAATATTTCGCCTATTGACGGTAAGGTTTTTACCAGGGCTGCACGATCAACCAAAGAAGATATTGAGGCAGCTGTTGATGCCGCCACAGCGGCATTTAAAACCTGGAGCAAAACCGCAGCAACTTTGCGTAGTAACCTGCTGCTAAAAATAGCACAGGTAATTGAAGACAACCTGAGTTACCTGGCCACAGTAGAAACTATTGACAACGGCAAGGCCATCCGTGAAACTATGGCTGCCGATTTGCCGCTGGTGGTTGATCATTTCAGGTATTTTGCCGGCGCCATACGTGCCGAAGAAAGCAGCATATCCGAACATGATGAGTTTACTGTAAGCATCAACCTGCAGGAACCTCTTGGCGTGGTTGGGCAAATTATCCCCTGGAACTTTCCTTTATTAATGGCCACCTGGAAAATAGCACCTGCATTGGCTGCCGGTTGTTGCGTGGTTGTAAAACCTGCCGAGCAAACGCCTACCAGTATTATGGTGCTGATGGAACTGATAGGCGACATCCTGCCGCCGGGCGTGTTAAACATTGTTACCGGTTTTGGGCCCGAAGCCGGTAAGCCATTAGCTACTAACCCGCGCATCAGCAAGGTTGCTTTTACCGGCGAAACTACAACCGGCAGACTGATCATGCAATACGCATCAGAAAACCTGATCCCGGTTACGATGGAGCTTGGTGGTAAATCGCCAAATATTTTCTTTGAATCTGTAGGCGATGCCGATGATGCGTTTTTTGATAAGGCTGTGGAAGGCGCAGTACTATTTGCCTTAAACCAGGGCGAAGTGTGTACCTGTCCATCGCGCATGCTGGTACACGAAAATATTTATGATAAATTTATGGAGCGCGTTATAGCCCGCACCAAAGCCATAAAAATGGGTAATCCTTTGGATTCAACCACCATGATGGGCGCGCAGGCATCAAACGATCAGTACGAAAAGATTCTGAGCTACCTGGATATCGGCAAAAAAGAAGGTGCCGAAGTACTGACAGGGGGTGATGTACAAAAGCTTGACGGCGACCTGGCAAACGGGTATTACATTACACCAACCATATTTAAAGGGCACAATAAAATGCGCATTTTCCAGGAAGAAATTTTTGGCCCGGTAGTATCTGTTACCACCTTTAAAACGGTTGACGAGGCTATTGCAATAGCTAACGATACCCTTTACGGTTTAGGTGCCGGTGTTTGGACCCGCGACGCGCACGAAATTTACCAGGTACCACGCGCTATACAGGCCGGCCGCGTTTGGGTTAACTGCTACCACGCTTACCCTGCACATGCACCATTCGGCGGGTATAAAAAATCAGGTTTCGGCAGAGAAAATCATAAAATGATGCTGAACTATTACCGCCAGACAAAGAATATGCTGATCTCATATGATAAGAACAAACTGGGCTTCTTTTAGGCCCGGTAAGCTAAGGCTGCTGCAATTGTATTGGGTAATTGCAGCGCCTTTTAATACCCAGGAGGCTGTCTAAAAATAAAAAAACAGGCCGTCATTGCGAGGTACCACCAGCCCAGCTGGAAAAAACAGTAATGACATGTCTGGATACCACAACCTCCTCGTGATCGTCATTGCGAGGAGGTACGACGAAGCAATCCCCGAAATACAGATCGGATTTGCAGAGTTACTCTGTAAGTTGGGGATTGCTTCGTGCCTCGCAATGACGGTCTGTTTTTTATTTTTAGACAGCCTCTAAAAAAGTAAAGATTAATATCCCCTATTAAAAAGTGCAGCGGGTATGTTTTTTTTAGCGCAGAATATACCCACTGCTATTTTGCAAGCCAACCTCTTAAAAAAGGATTATCCTTACAACCGTACCTACTATGACCAAAAGAGTTTCCATTACCCCCGAAGCCGAAAAGGTGATAGCTGAGCTAAAGACCAAATTTGGGCCGCTGATGTTTCATCAAAGCGGGGGGTGTTGTGATGGCTCGTCGCCTATGTGTTTTGAAAAGGGTGACTTTAAAATTGGCAGCAGCGATGTAAAAATTGGCGAAGTAGCAGGCAGCGAATTTTTTATGAGCATAGATCAGTTTGAATACTGGCGGCACACACATCTTACCCTTGATGTTACTCCAGGCAGGGGTTCCAGCTTCTCCATCGAAATCCCGATGGGTATCAGGTTTATTATCCGCTCGAGGTTATTTACTGATGAGGAATTGAATGACCTGGAACCTGTGGAATATTTTGAATCGTGAAAATCCCAAACATTTATAAATAAGCCGGGTGATACCTGCGTGGTTTATAACTTATACCCTACTCGCCCCAGGCGGTAATAACCAGGTCGCGGCTACCGCCATAATTTCTATGCTCGCACAGGTAAATACCCTGCCAGGTGCCAAAGGCAGGGCGACCGTTGCGGATAGGCACCATTACCGAACTACCCAGCATGGCTGCTTTTAAATGAGCCGGCATATCGTCAGATCCCTCATCATCGTGGCGGTAATCGGGATCGTTTTCGGGTACAGCCTTGTTAAAATACATTTCAAAATCCAGGCGAACGGTTGGGTCGGCATTTTCATTAATGGTAAGCGATGCCGAAGTATGCTGGATAAAAACCTGCATCATCCCCACGCGCATGCCCGCTATTTGCGGTATGGCCTGTAAAACTTCGGCAGTAATTAAATGAAAACCCCGTTTGCGCTCCCGCAGGCGAAGAATTTGCTGGTGTATTTGCATGAGGTTAAATATATCCAGAATAGATGAAGGAGCAAAGATTTTTGGACTTTCGGATGAAGGACTTTCGGACTTTCGGACAAAGGACTTTCAGACAAAGGACTTTCAGATTTTCAGACGAAGGACTTTCAGACTAAAGATGTGTTTGCCTGCTTTTGTCTGAAAGTCCGAACGTCCTTTGTCTTTTGTCCAAAAATCTTTTATCAAAAAAATCCACGATTTTTTTTCTAATTTCCTGTAACCATTTTATTTTCCTGCTGTCTCCAATATATAAATTAAACCGACCGAGTCTTTTTTGAACGCATTAAGTGATAACACGATTATGCTCCGGGTAAAAGCCGGAGATCTGGAAAGGATGGGTTTGCTGTTCGAAAGGCATTACCGTTCGCTGTATGGCTTCCTGTTCCACATGACCTATCAGCGCGAGGCCAGCGAGGATATGGTGCAAACCGTGTTTTACAAAATGCTGCGGTACCGCAACAGTTTTACCGGCGAAGGTGAGTTTATGGCCTGGATGTACCAGATAGCACGCAATGTACTAAAGGATGAAGTTAAAAAGAAAGGCAACATACACGGGACGCATTATGATGCCGCCGAAATGGCCGACAGGCTGCCCGGTGGTGCCAGCGCTGATGAGCACCTGGAAAAAAAGCAGGCTAATGCCGGCCTATATACGGCGATGAAAAAACTAAGTGATGATAACCGTGAAATATTAACGCTTAGCCGTTTCCAGGAACTGAAATACCAGGAGATAGGACAAATATTAGGCATAACCGAAGGGGCCGCCAAAGTACGTGCCTTTAGAGCCATGCAGGAATTAAAGGATATTTATACCAGGATGGAAGGTTAAACAGGATGAAGATGAATTGTGAGCAATACGAGGAAAAATTTAGCGGCTATATAGGCGGGCAGCTAAGCGCTGCTGAGCGTGAAGAATTTGAAAAGCATATAACAGGTTGCGAAGGCTGCCTGCAGGAACTTACCGCCATACAGCAGGTTTGGGATTTAATGGGCGGTATAGAAGTACCCCAACCCAGCGCCCATATGCCGGTAAAGTTTAAGGCGATGCTGGATACCTATAGGGAATCAGTTGAGGAGAAAAAAGAGGCATTCAGTATTACAGATCAGCTGGCCCGTTTATGGCAATGGCAGCCCCGCTGGCCGCTGGCTTACAGTTTGCTTATAGTGCTCATAGGTTTTGGATGCGGGTTCCTGGTTTTCGGCACCGGTACTGCCGGTAAGCAGGATGAACAGTTACAGGCCCTTACATCGCAGGTACATGAGCTAAAGCAAACCATGATGCTGGCCCTGCTGGAAAATCCTTCGGCATCTGAGCGCATCAGGGGGGTGAGCTATACCAGCGAGATCAGGCATGCCGATAAGGAAGTGATTGACGCCTTATTTGCCACGCTGAACAACGACCCGAACGTAAATGTACGTTTAAGCACGCTGGATGCCCTAACCCACCTGGCCGCGCACCCGGAAGTAAGGCAGGGGCTCATTCAATCCATCATTCAGCAGGATTCGCCGCTGATGCAATCGGCCATTGCCGATGTGATGCTTAAGCTGCAGGAAAAAGGATCGGTAAATTCATTTAAACAACTATTAAAACAAAAGGACCTTAACCCTGGCGTAAAAGACAAGATAAAGCAAACCATAACACAACTCATTTAAAAAAAATAACCATTTATGAAAACAACATTGATCACCGTTTTTACGGCGCTGGGGCTTTGTTTTGCCCAAACACTGGCACATGGCCAGGAATATAAGGAGCACATCAGCAAGCAGTTTACTTTTGGCAAAGGTATAGTGGTTGTGTACAACATTTGGGGAAGCATTAATGTAGAGGGTTACGCAGGCGATAAGGTGTTGATGGAAATTGACCAAACAATTAAAGGTAAAACCCAGGCCGACGTTGACCTGGCCAAAAAAGAATTTAAACTTGGCTTTGACCAGAAAGCAGATAGCGTAATAGCTTATACTGCCGAACCATACGATACCCGCCCACACAATTGGGACCGTAATGACAAAGAGCACCACCGGAATTACATAGTACAACTGGAATACACTATCAAAGTGCCTTTTAATATGAGCCTTGCTGTTTCAACAGTGAACGATGGTCATGTTACGGTTAAGGATGTTTACGGTTCATTGAAGGTTAATAATGTAAATGGTTCTTTAGAGATCATCAACGCCAAGGGTACTACCATTGCGCGTACCGTAAATGGCCCGGTAACGGTTAACTACCTGGCTGTGCCTCCCGGCGAATCATCATACCATACCATAAACGGGCAGATGAATATTACCTATCCCGCCAATCTATCGGCAGACCTGTCCTTCAAAAGCATGAACGGCCAGTTCTTTACCGATTTTCCTGATGCCGAGGTGATGCCAAGCAAGGTTGTAAAAACCGAAGCAAAAAGCGGTGCAGGTACTACGTATAAGATGAGCTCAAACTCCGATGTACGCATCGGCTCGGGCGGTAAACTTTTCAAATTTGAAACCCTTAACGGGAATATTTATATCAAAAAACAGCAATAACAAAGGTAACATGAAAACGATAAAGATTTTAAGTGTATTTGCAGCCGCCATACTATTAACCACCCGTTTATGGGCGCAGGAGCAACTGGTTGTTCCGCTGAGCGATCCGGGTAAACCCTATAAACTAAATGTAGGTTTGATAGATGGCTCGATAACAGTAACCGGCTACGACGGCAAAACCATTATGGTTGAAGGACAGGTTGATGAAAAGCGGAAAGAGCGTGAGAAAGAAAAAGAAAAGGTAAGCGGCATGCGCCGTTTAAACAGCAACGGGATGGATATCAGCGCCGATGAAAAAAACAACCAGGTTAATGTACGCAGCAGCATGGGTAAATCCGTTAACCTCACTATCAAGGTTCCAAAATCTGCAGGCACGTTTAAAATATCAACCGTAAACGGGGGCGATATAACCGGCAGCAACCTTGATGGCGAGCTGGAAGTAAGCAACGTGAACGGAAGCATCAAACTAACCGATATATCAGGCTCGGTAGTGGCTACTACGGTAAACGGTCCGGTAATCGTTAGCTTCAGATCTATCGATCCGAAAGCAGCTATGGCTTTCTCTACCCTCAACGGGAAAATTGATGTAACCTTCCCCGCCGGTATGAAAGCCAACGTGAAGCTAAAATCCGACCGTAGCGACATCTTTACCGATTTTGACGTAGTAACCGATCAGCATAAACCCAACGTTACCCGCAGCAATAAGGACGGTATGTACGGCCTTAAAATTGATGACTGGGTATACGGCAAAATAGCCGGCGGCGGCCCCGAGATCATGATGAAAACCACCTTTGGCAGTATATATATCAGGAAGGCGAAGTAGGGAATAATTTGAGAATCTGATAATTTGAAGATTTGAAAATGATAAGAACCGATTAATAAGAAGCCGTTTAAATTTGATTTACTCGTCATTGCGAGTAGTAAAATCCGGGGACTCTGAAGGGGGAATGACGTTGCTAAAAGGGCTGTCATGCTGAGCCTGTCGAAGCATAGTGGGAAAAGGCCTCTCCGCGCGAGTCTTCGACAGGCTCAGACTGACAGGCCTTCACACCTTGAAAATCAAATACGTCATTGCGAGGTACGAAGATAACCGACCGTAGGGAGCTCATTAATGCCTATAAAAATCAAAACACAACATTAATAATCCCCGCCTTACAGAGTAGCTTTACAAATCCGATCTGCACACTTTGGGATTGCTTCGCACCTCGCAATGACGTGTTTTTAAAGCGCTGATTATCAGAATATATTTTAATGATTCTATAAACTGAAATGATGTTTCAGCATGGCGGCGAGCCGACTCACCCCGACATCGCTGCGCTTGTCACCCCTCTCTCCGCTTGCGCATAGAGGGGATTGGAAAAATCAATAAAAATGTTTTAAACCCTCTTTCCAACGAAGTTGAAGAGGGTCGGCCATCCGCCGACTGGCGGAGTAGCCGGGGTGAGTCGTTGCCAGCATACAAAGCCGATTGCTTGGTTTAAACCTACATGTCATTACTTTTTTTTCCAGGGTTACCCTGATGGGTACCTCGCAATGACGATCTTTTTATCTATTTTTAGACAGCTTCTTAAAATCGGTGAAATCATCATTGAAAAATCGGTGAAATCGTTGTTGATTTTGCAAAAAAGACACATTGATTTTGCCCCGAATATTTCAATATTTTTTTTCGAATCAGTTAAATATTTTTCCCTCGCATGCAAATATTAATACCGGGAAAATTCATTTTAGATAAAAGTGCATTAAACTGGATATAAGTGTTATTAAAACACTACAAATCTTCCCGGTTGTTTACATTCATGTACCAGATTGTTCTTACATTTTTCATTTAGTTCACATATATCAAATGTTATTTTATATTTGTTTTTATAACAAAAGTTCAAGGTAAAAAATGCTTAAGTATTCCAAACAAACCAGGTTATTATTAGCGGTAGATTGCATAATTTTTGGCTTTGATGGGGAGGTTCTAAAAATATTATTGATTAAAAGGGACTTTCAGCCCGAAAAAGGCAACTGGAGTTTGATGGGCGGTTTTGTGCAGAACGATGAAAGTTTGGACCAGGCTGCTAACCGCATTTTAAAGCAATTAACCGGCCTGGAAGGCGTGTACCTTGAACAATTATACTCCTTTGGCGACCCGAACCGGGACCCTTTGGAGCGTACTGTATCGGTTGCCTATTTCGCCCTGATAGATATTCATAAATACGAAACACAGATAAGCGCCGACTACCATGCCGAATGGTTCCAGCTTAAGCGTGTTCCAAAACTGATATTTGATCAACAGGAAATGGTAGAGCAGGCCCGTAAGCGTATCCGTTACAAAGCGGCTATGCATCCTATCCTGTTTGAGCTTTTACCTACCAAATTCACCATTCCCCAGCTGCAGATCCTGTACGAAAGTGTTTTTAATACCACTATCGATAAACGCAACTTCAGCAAGCGTGTACTGGCTACAGGGTTGCTTATTAAACTGGCAGATAAGGATAAAGCCGGCTCCAAACGCGGTGCCTATTATTACCAGCTTAACATGCAAAACTACTATGCCAAATTCCAGGCGTTTATGAATTTTATCCCCAATCCGGATACATTGTAGCAGTTACATATAAAGATTAAAGTAAAAACAATCTCGGTATGCAAAACAAGTACCTGCCTTGTATAACGTGATTGTTTCGGCCACCTAATTTTATATTTTTATTTCAACATTACCTTAGTTGCCCCATAACCAAACTTCTCTTTCCTTGCATCCATAAAGGTTTGTACTTTAGGGTGTTTACTTAATACTTTTTGCAGTTCGTGCCGCAATGTACCATTACCGGCACCGTGTATAAAAGTTATATCGGGTAGTTGGTGTACAATAGCGGCATCAAGGGCTTTATGGAAATGCGCCAGCTGGATAGACAGCATTTCGCTGCTCTGCAAAAACTGGTAGTCGTCCCGCAGTTTTTCAATATGCAGGTCAACCTCGCTTACCGGTTTTTCAAATACAACTTTTTCCTCAGCAGGCTTAAAAAAGCTTTCCTTCAGTTTTTGGGCATCTATTACCAACTCCGGTTCATCAAGCCTGATGATCCAACCTGGCTGATTTAATAAAGGCACCTGTTTTTTTGTTGTCGAAAAATCTTTCGCCTTAAATTTTTCTTTCACTACCAATGGCGCTGGTGGCTCAATATTTTGCTTCGTATTATAAATAACATGAAAAATAAACGTGGGCCATAGCTGCAGATCGGCCAGTTGGGCAGAATAGATATTTTCTGATGAGCGCGGCGCTATTACCCCGGAAAACTCACCTTTAAACACCTGCTGCTTTTCGGTACTGAACGCAGCAAGCAACTGGAACGATGTAGTATTCACCAAATGAAAATGTACTACCGATTGCGCCTTCGCATCTGCAACAACACCAACATAAATACCTTTTTTATCAAACTGCGATAAATCAACTAGTTTTTCCTCAGCAACAGCATTTTTTTTTGACCCGGCAGGCTCGTAGCCGTGTACAGTGGTAACTTTACTAGCCAGCACCGGTATCTCAAACTCGTCCTCGCCGGTAACGCCAATCATCTGGTCGTCGATGATACGGGTTATAAAACCTTCCATTTTTTCATCAACAAACCTTACAAAATCGCCTAATTTATATTTCATAACTGTACTTATCAGTGGGCAAAGTTAGTTTATCCATACACATTAAAACAAAATAAAACATACATGCTTCTTAGTGTACCCTATATACTGGTTAATTGTAATGCACTCCTTATTCTTAATAAAGTTTCAATTATTATAACATGAATAATAATACCCGTAATACCTTAGAGCCTCATCTGTTAAAGCAGGTATTCATTCACAATCTTAACCGGTTATACTTTGGCAAATGCTACCTGGATAATAAACTTGAGCACATTATCAGCCTGGCTTCATTTAACAATTTAAAACTGGCTATAAATGAGTTTTGGTGGGATATAAAGAAACAAATAATCCGAATGGATGAAGTTTACATTTACATGAACGAAATACCCTCCGACAAAAATTGTAACCCTTTAAAAGCTATCGTTAAAGACCAGTTTTGCCTGGATGAAAAGCCTCCTATGACTATTTTAAGCGACTTTGATATCATTATGTACATTCAATTACTGGAACATGTAAACATCACATCATGCCGGATGCTAATGATGATAGCCAACCTACTGAAATACGAAAAGGTAAATCAGTTGCTTACAGAATGCCTGGATGAGTCAACAGATAATGACCACCTGTTCATGATTATATCAAAAGAATACCTGACTGAAAATTAATGTATATATCGAAATTTCCTTAAAAAAATAAGGCCATCCACAAAAAGCGGATGGCCCAAATATTAGTTATTTAATACCCCTATTAAAATAACTTGAACAAATAAAAAAAATATTTTCCATACTACCAAAACATTTACCCTTAATTAAACGGATGTTACACTTTTGTTACCAAAAACTGACCAATAAGTAAGTATATTGGTTTTTTAATTTATTTTGTAACTTTTTATTCCAAGAAGCATCTTTACATTATCCAGGCAACAATTTATTTTAACTATGAACATGATCAAACCCATTATGCTAACCGCATTATCCTATTTTGCCCTAATGCAGGTACAGGCACAAAACTTGTATATGCCGCGCGATGTACAGAAAGCTTTTAACAAAGGAACCCGGCAGGCAGATGGCAATCCAGGAAAAAAATACTGGCAAAATCACGGCGTTTACAACATTACTATTACCGCCCTGCCACCAGATAGAAATATAAAAGGCACTGAAACTATAACTTATGAAAACAACAGCCCGGATACGTTGAAAAGGCTTAACATGAAGCTGATACTGAATATACACAAACCGGGGGTGGCCAGGTTTGGAGATGCCAGTCCAGATTACTTAACATCAGGCATTCAGTTTGATAAATTTTTGGTTAACGGCGAACCCGCAAAAATAAATGGGGCCGGAGCATCAACCAATATGGCGGTTAGTTTAAATAAACCCCTGGCGCCGCATGAGCAGGTAAAATTAGATATTGACTGGCATTTCCAGATCTCGCTTGAAAGCGGCCGCGAGGGAATGATTGACCCAACCACATATTACCTGGCTTATTTTTATCCAAGGGTATCTGTTTACGATGATTATAATGGCTGGGACAGGCTTCCGTTTTTAGATGCCCAGGAATTTTATAATGATTTTAATGATTATACGCTTACTGTAAATGCTCCTAAAAACTATATTGTATGGGCTACCGGCACCCTACAAAACCCTACAGCGGTATTACAGCCCGAATATGCTAAACGCCTGGAAGCATCAATGACCAGCGACTCGACCATACATGTAGCTACAGCTACCGATCTGGCTAAAAAGAACATTACGGCTCAAAAAGATCAAAATTCATGGATCTGGAAAGCTAATGACATCAGCGATATGGCTGTTGGCATCAGCGATCATTATGTATGGGATGCTGCCAGCGCCATTGTTGATGATGCCACCCACCGCAGGGCAAGCATGCAAGCTGCGTTTCAGGATAGCGCAGCCGATTTCCATCACGCTGTACAGTCCGGTAGGCACTCTTTGAGCTGGTTATCGCGCAACTGGCCGGGGGTACCTTACCCTTTCCCTAAAATGACCGCATTCCAGGGATTTGCAGATATGGAATATCCAATGATGGTAAACGATAGTCATACCGATGATATTCAGTTTTCGGCCTTTGTGCAGGATCATGAAATAGCACACACTTATTTCCCCTTCTACATGGGTATTAACGAAAGCCGTTACGCCTTTATGGACGAAGGCTGGGCGACTACTTTTGAACGCCTGATAGGTACAGATGAAGTAGGGGCCGAAAAAGCTGATCAACTTTTTAAAGACTTCAGGATCGACAAGTGGATCCATGATCCCTCAACATCCGAAGACCTGCCAATTATTACTCCATCAAGCGAGTTAAGGGCTGGTTACGGTAATAACGCTTACGGTAAACCAGCATTAAGCCATTTTGCTTTAAAAGACATGTTAGGCGATGAATTGTTTAAAAAAGCTTTGCATGGTTATATGGACCGCTGGCATGGCAAACACCCTATCCCATGGGATTATTTTAACTCCATGAGCAATCTATCGGGCCGAAATCTTGACTGGTTTTTTAACAACTGGTTTTTCACCAATTATTATATCGATCTTGATCTGCAAAAGATAAACAAAGTTGCAGGCGGCTATACAACCAATATAAAAAACGCAGGTGGTTTTGCCGTCCCATTTGATGTTAAGATCACTTATACCGATGGTACAACCCAAACTGTTCACCAAACACCCGCTGTTTGGCAGAATAATCAGAAACAGATCCTGGTAAATATTAAAACTGCTAAAACCATCAAAACAGTAAACTTAGATGGCGGTATATTTATGGATGCCAATGAAAAGAACAATACTTTAGAGGTTAAATAAAACAACAATACCCATAAAAACAAAAAACCAGGCATCATGGCCTGGTTTTTTGTTTTTCAATATAGTACTAAATATTAGGTAGTATAGTACTAAAAATTATGCGTTTTGGATAGAATTATTCCAATCATTGGCAGCGCCTTTTACTTTTGTTTTGGCATCATTAACAACACTTTCTGCTACTTCCTGTGCCTTGTCTGCTGCATCTTTAGCCTTTGATTTTGCCGAATCAATTGCATCGTCTTTGTAATCGTAAAGGTCACTAACGGTGCCGTTAAATTTTGTTTTTGCCTTTTCAAAAGCGTCATTAATGCCGCTCGCTGTTGATTGCGCTTTGGTTTTAGCTGTATCTACAAGGTCATTTATATAATCTGCAATATCGTCTCTCAGTTCACCACCTTTTTCGGGGGCCAACAATAAACCTAATGCAGCACCCGCTGCGGCACCAACTAATAGTGCAGCTATAATTTTCGCTTGATCTTTCATTTTTTGCGTTTTAATGTGATAATTTAACCTATACTACAACAAACAACAACAATGCCAGTTTTGGGAAAGGCTAAAAGAAACAATAATTAACTTTGGTTGATGGCTTACGCCGTTTTAGAACATGGGTGAAAAACAACCCTGAAATACAAGTAATCAATTACAGCGTAGCAAAATGACTAATAACTGATCATAAAAAAAGGCATCCGCTTAAAAGCGGATGCCTGGTATGCTTAATGATTATATTATACTTAGATAACTTTTACATTTACCGCATTTAAGCCTTTTCTGCCGTTCTCTACTTCAAACTCAACTTTATCATTTTCACGGATCTCATCGATCAGGCCTGTTGAATGAACAAAAATGTCTTGACCACCGTTTGTAGGTGTGATAAATCCAAAACCTTTTGTCTCATTAAAAAATTTTACTGTTCCTTCTTTTTGCATTATTTTATTTATTAAAGGCGCCAATTTAGGCAAATTTTTCACAAACTATAACAGTGTCAGGTCAAATAAAAAACGTTTGATTTGGAAGTGTGATGGCTTGAAATCTTTAAAATTGATTTGGCGAAAGGTAATTTAATGATTTTGAATGCTTTAAAAAACAGGTCGATTCAATTTACACATCTTCAAATTTTCAAAATATATTGAATAAGCGCCCTTACTTAATTTTTAGTTTTATTAAATTGTAAGTTTGCGCCAGAATCAAAAAAACACATATATGAAGGCCTTTATATTCGACCTTAATGGCACCATGATCAATGATATGCCCTACCATACCAAAGCCTGGCAAACACTTTTAAATGACCAGCTGGGTGGCGCCTTCACCTGGGAAGAGGTAAAAAAGCAGATGTACGGCAAAAACCCCGAAGTATTGGTAAGAATGTTTGGCCCTGATCGTTTCACCATGGATGAGATGAACGACCTATCCTACAAAAAAGAAGAAAGATACCAGCAGGAGTTTTTACCTCACCTGGCGCTTTTGCCCGGCTTGCAGGAGTTTTTAGAAGCCGCGTATCAAAAGGGTATCCCTATGGCTATAGGCTCGGCGGCTATCCCTTTCAATATTAATTATGTGCTCGATAACCTTAACATCAGGCATTACTTTAAAGCAATAGTAAGCGCCGATGACGTAGTATTAAGCAAACCACATCCCGAAACTTTTTTAAAAGCCGCGCAACTTTTAGCTACTATACCTGCCGATTGTATTGTATTTGAAGATGTACCCAAAGGTGTCGAGGCTGCCGCCAACGCAGGTATGCAGGCTGTGGTGTTAACAACTACACATGAGCAGTATGAGTTTGAAAAATTGCCCAACGCACTCCATTACGCTGCTGATTTTAATGATGATTATTTTAAAGGGCTGTTAGATTAATTTATATCCCCTGTTATTTATCTGGCAGATTTGCGTATTATTGATAAAGGTTTACAATATGTAACCCTTACACCTAATCTCCCGCCTCTTATGAAAATAAAATTTTACCTGCCTGCATTACTCACCCTTGGTATATTAAGTTCATGTAGCGATCATGTTTACGGCCCTGCTTTGCACCATAGCGACATAGCTTATATGCCCAAACCCATGTCGATGGATAGTACAAAATCGGCCACTTATATTTCGGGGGCGCTGGTGCTTGATTACAGCCCCAACTTTAATGACCAGCTTACCAGCGGGCAGGTTAATATAAGCCACGCCAATACCTTTAAAAATTTTAACCTGGCTTATGGGGCTTTTACCTCGCTGGGTAATTATGCTAATAACGATCTGCAGCCCGCCGATCCATTTTATTTTAAGAATAAGTTTTTTGGCGCTGTTGGCGGCCGGTTATCGGGTAACTTTTTTATCAATAATGATAGCCGTACAGATATCAGGATAATTGGTTTTGAAGCTGCTTATAGTCACGAATTTGGCGACTATGCACGTTTCAGGAGGGCAGTAACAGGTCAGCCAAATTTTTATACCGATACCCGTACCGATCTGTTCACCGGAGGCTTAACCAGCGAAATTGTGTTTCACGGCAGAAAACCAAACACGCAGATGGGTTTCAGGATATTTGTTGGCGAAACATTGGGTAACGACAATATTTACAACAATAGCAACAATGACTACATAAGTTATAAAACGCCTACTTATGTAGCCTTCTCCTATTTTGTGCAATTTCAGCAATATTTTGCAGTTATTGAAGGCAGCACTTATGTACAGTTCAGGGTTGGAGTTAAGTTTTAGCCTGCTCCGAATAAATGCTCCCAACCCTGTCACGCAGGTTATAGCCCGATGCCATAACCTCGCCATATGCGCCTGCTGTGCGTACAGCTATCAGGTCGCCACGGAATGATTCGGGCAGGTCAACATCTTTCTGAAAGCAATCTGTACTTTCGCATATGGGGCCTACTACGTCGTATTTTAAATCAGTCGCCGGTTGCCGGTTGCCGGTTGCCGGTATTTCATTTTGAATTTTGAATTTTGAATTTCGACTTAAATTCTCAATTTGATGATAAGCCTGGTAAAGCATCGGGCGAATCAGTTCGGTCATACCGGCATCCAATACCAGGAAGTTTTTCTTTTTACCATTTTTAACATACAGCACCCTCGATATCAGCGATGCGCTTTGGGCTACCAGCGCGCGGCCAAGCTCAAAATGCACTTCCTGGCCAGGCTTTACGTTCAGGAAGCTTTTAAATACCTGGAAATAGTTTTCAAAATCAGCAATGTTGGTATCGGGGCTGTAATAATCTACGCCTAAACCACCGCCTGTGTTCAGTACCTTAACCGGAAAACCATGATCCTCAAACCAATCCTGCATTTCATTAATACGGGTACAAAGGCTTTTATAAACCTCCAGATCGGTAATTTGTGAGCCAATATGGAAGTGGATGCCTAAAAACTGCAGGCTGGCACATTTGCGCAATGCGGTGGCCACATCGGGCAGCTGCCATATATTAATGCCGAACTTGTTCTCGTCGAGCCCTGTTGTGATAAAATGGTGCGTATGCGCATCCACATTAGGGTTGATACGGATAGCCACATTTGCCTTTTTACCTTTGGCGGATGCCAGCTCGTTTATTACTTCAAGCTCCTGTACCGATTCCACATTAAAGCAAAAAATATCTGCATCAAGGGCCAGGTTTATTTCCCTGTCGGATTTACCTACACCTGCAAAAACCACCCTGCCTTTATCAAAACCATGATCAATAGCAGCCTTTACCTCATTACCGCTTACACAATCGGCACCAAAACCAAAAGACTGGATCATATCCAAAACCTTAGGATTAAAATTGGCCTTCATAGCATAATGCACATGAAAACCATGCTTAGCCGAAGCATCGCGACAGGCATCTAAAGTTTGGCGCAATACCTCCATATCGTAATAATAAAAGGGGGTATCCAGTTGCTGAAATTTATTTATGGTATTGGTATTGAACATGGTTAGAAAAGTCAAAAATCAAAATTAAAAAGTCAAAAAGGATAAATCCGAAACCGAACATCCTAAATGCGAACTCAAAACAGCCTGTTATGCAAACTCCTCAAAGTTTCCACCTTATCGTCGGTTTTTACCAGTAATGACAGGTTATGATCACTACCGCCGTATGATATCATCCTCAAGGGGATATGTTTTACAGCCTCCAGTACACGGGCCGCATAGCCATGCTTTTCGGCACCAAAATCACCTACTACGCAAATGATGGTATGATTTACATCCAGCTCTACAGAGCCAAATGCGTTAAGTTCGCTGGTGATCTCGCCCAGGTAAGTAGTATCATCAATGGTTAATGAAACAGCCACCTCGGATGTGGTGATCATATCAATAGATGTTTTATAACGCTCAAAAACCTCAAACACCTTCCTCAAAAAACCATGTGCCAGTAGCATCCTGCTCGATTGGATTTTGATAGCCGTAATGCCATCCTTCGCAGCAATAGATTTGATCTTGTCCTTCTCGCTGGTGTTGGTGATCAGGGTACCCTGGGCCTGCGGGTCCATGGTATTAAGCAGGCGTACCGGGATCTTATATTTTTGTGCCGGAAACACGCTTTGCGGATGCAATATTTTGGCTCCAAAATAAGCCAGCTCGGCTGCCTCATCAAATGATAGCTGGGCAATAGGCTGCGTACCTTTTACAATCCGCGGATCATTGTTATGCATTCCGTCAATATCAGTCCAGATTTGCACCTCTTCGCTGCGGATGCCGGCCCCTATCAGCGATGCAGTATAATCACTGCCGCCACGGCGCAGGTTATCAATCTCGCCAAAGGCATTGCGGCAAATAAATCCCTGGGTAATAAATAAATTAACTTGGGGATGTTTATCTAATAAAGGACTGATCTTTTCGGTGATATAATCAACAATAGGCTCATTATCCTCATCTATCTTCATAAAATCCAAGGCAGGCAGTAATACCGATGGTATGCCTATCTCTTTCAGATAAACATGGTATAGTGTAGTAGATAATAGTTCGCCTTGTGCCAGTATCACCTTCTCTTCAACAGCAGTAAACTGGTCATTAGCCAGGTTGCTGAGCAACGCAAAATGATAATCGATCACTTCTTTGCCTTGTTTTAAATATTCGGGATCGGCAAATAATTCCTGGATGAACAGTTCGTACTTATCTTTCAGGATACTAATCAGGCCAACAGCCTTCTTCTTATCGCCGTTTAAGTAAGCCTGACCAATCTCCACCAGGTTATTTGTAGTACCAGACACTGCCGAAAGTACAACTATTTGTCTTTCTGCAGGATTAATAATGTCGAGCAGGTTCTTCATACGGGCGGGGCTACCCACTGATGTACCGCCAAATTTTAAAACTTTCATTGCTATTTTCGTTAACCTAAAATAAGGGCACTACTGTACCTTTATTTGCGGCGCTAAAAATAGGATTTTAAAATACTTATAACTAATTAAATTTGGCAAGCCCCGCAAACAGTTTTTCGCCTGTAAATTATGACAAACGGCTTTGGCGATAACGACCATTTACCGGCTTGAATACATGTGTTACCGGCATTATGCTGCTTTACTTTCCAAACAGCAAGAACTTTTTATGACAGGTTTTGCATCGGTAGCTCTGTATCGGCAACCAAAACAATAAAGTCTTAATTAATAATGACCGGTGTATCCTTTGGCCTGTATTGGTGTGGCATTTGGTACAGGCCTTCAACTTAATTCGCTTTTTTGATGAACTTATTTCTTTTTCAACCATGTTTATTTGCTTAAAGGGCGGATGCATTTTTGATGTCAAAACACAATAGGATAGCTAAAAACAAAGTTGTGGCTTCTTCAGGAAGAGGTAAGTTTTTTTTCATGCTCTTGTGATTTGATAAAGGTTTTGTACAATAAATTAAGCCGTAAAAATAAATCTACATAAAGGAACAAGTACAAAATCACTTTACGGTACAATTTAACTTTACTGCGCTAAACAAACCAACTGCAGGTTAATATTGTTTTAACTAAATTAAAAAATGCCGACTCCCCCCAGTTTCTCGAAATTTACCGTTCAGCGGCGCAACTCTATTCCCTAAACACATTCTCCTTTACCAAAAACAAAGGCAACGATCCATGATCCAGCACCCTTGAGTGGAAATCCCTGATATTAAAATCTCTGCCTTGTTTTTTCTGCAAATCCTCTTTCCAGTGCAGTATTTGCAATGCGCCGTATTTGTAGGTAACCACCTGTGCGGGCCAGCGACGTATGCGGGCTATTTCGCGCATGGCAATATCATCCTGGTTGCGAATGTTCTTTTTCCAGAAAGCAAGGGCCTGCTCATCCGTCCATCCATAATAGTTTAAGCCAACATCAAGGGGTACCCGCACCGAACGTACAATATCCCACTCCCATTTACCCAGCTCATCATATGGGGTTTGGTAAACGCCTAACTGTTTGCCCAGCTCTTCGGTATAAGCTGCCCAGCCTTCGGCAAACCCCATATAATAAAAAAGTTGCTGAACGGCCGACGTTTTGGTCTTACGTTCGATACTTGATTGATAGTGGTGCCCCGGCACCGCCTCGTGGATAAACAGCCAATCATACTGGCGTTTGTTGTAAGGCTTATCAAAAAGGTTATAGTAAAAAGTGTTATTATCATAGTAACCCGGCGTTTGCGCCAGTTGTTTACTTTCACCGGCTTTGATTTTTAAATCTGGTATCACCAAATCATTAAAAAGCTTTGGCAGATTGTTGTAGATGATGGCTCTGCTATGTTCAAAACTTTGCTGCACAATTTTAGGATCGCTTTCAAAAAATTCAGGATCATTTAAGTGTTTGTAAAAAGCATCATCACTTAAACCGGTTTGCTGCCGCACCGCTTCAATGTGCTGCTGCACCCTGTTTACCTCGCTAACCCCGAATTTATAGATCTCATCCGGCGTTACATCGGCGTTTACCCATCGTTTTAACAAATAGGCATACCAGGTTTTGCCATTAGGCACGGTAATGATTCCACCCGCCGAAATTTTTTCGGGTCGGTGCCTCGCCCATTCCTGCTCCAAGGCCAGCCGTTCCAGATTGAGTTTGCATTCGTATTTAATCAATTGGTAATCTATTTTTTGGGATGGATTTAACGCTTCATCCTTATAATTTGATAAACCGGTATTGGCCCAATTAAAAAATTCCTGCTGCTTTTTTATACTTTCTTCGGTGCCGATGTGTTCCAATCCGCTTACATAGCTTAACTCCAGTTGCGGAAGGTTAAGGGCTTTGTAGCCACTCACAAATTCGCTGCTAAAAGCATCGAATTTGTGTTGACCACTGGCAGAAAACAGATATATCATTAAAATGCCTGCGAAAAGTACCAGTGTCTTCATAATTGGATTGCGAATAATTACAGTTATAAGCTTCGATGTTAATTTTTTACTGATGTTACAAAATTTGCCTTTAAATAATGTAAATTGTAATCACCATGCATAAACACACAGTTATACTTTTGTTGATATTTATCTGCAATAAAGCCATCGCACAAACCTACCCTGATCCTCAATTACCCACTGATACACCAAGGCATTTTGCCAAAGGCATGCTTACCGATGGTTTAAGTAATCGTGATTTTACTATTTCACCTAAGGGCGACGAAATTTTTTACACCCTGCAACAGCCCCGTTTTGTAAGCAGTATAATTCTTCATATGGTTAAAAAAAATGGCAAATGGAGCAAACCCGAAGTAGCTTCTTTCTCGGGCCGGTACCGCGATCTGGAGGCTGCATTTGCGCCGGATGGGCAAACCATCTATTTCTCGTCCGACAGGCCATTAAAGGATGGCCCCACCAAAAAGGATTTTGATCTATGGCGGGTAACGCGAAATAACAATGGCGTATGGAGCGAGCCCGAGAATTTAGGCAATACGGTTAACTCTGGCAAAAACGAGTTTTACCCCAGTGTAACCCGGAACAATAACCTGTATTTTACAGTGGAAGCAGATTATGGCAAAGGAAGCGAAGATATTGTGGTTTGCAAATCAACCGCCAATGGCTACACCAAACCCGAAAGCCTGCCCGAAGATATCAATACCAAATATGATGAGTTTAATGCCTTTATTGATCCGGACGAGCAGTTTATTTTGCTTACTTCTGATGGCCGGCCCGACAATCTGGGTCGTGGCGATTTGTACATAAGCCATAAAGATAAGGCCGGTAACTGGCTGCCGGTAAAACATTTGCCCGCACCTGTTAACTCAACCGCCATTGATTACTGCCCCTTTGTAACCTGGGATAAAAAATATTTAATATTTACCAGCAGCAGGTTAAATGCAGAATTAACCAACGGAAAAACAAAAACTTATCCCCAATTAAAAAGTTTGCTGAGCGATGCGGGAAATGGCTGGGATGATATTTATTGGGTAAGGTTTAATGAAGCGTGGTAAATTTGTAAAAAAGAAAAGTCATGCTGAATTCGTTTCACTGTTGGTCGGGGAAATAAATTCGGCATGACTACGTGCCTTGAGAAATAATCAGCTTACTTTTTCTCTTCAACTCTTTTTAATACCGAGTGAGCCTTTGAACCATTAACATCCAGATCTACAGTTGTTGAATCGCCATAAAACTTACCGGTATGCGGAATATCCATTCCACCAGTGCTAACGCTGAATGAGAAATCAGCCCCGGTTATCTTACCGTTGTTTAAAGGCACATCGCCATCGGGTGTAAGGGCAGTACCGGTTAATTTGTCGCCATCAATTTTAAAATTGTAAAGCAACGGGTACTCTGTGCCGCCAATTTCAACTTTCCCAGCCCATTTGCCGTTTAAATCGGCAATGGCTGCAAGGCATACCATAAAACAGCTAACTAATAAAGCAGTTGTAAATATTTTTCTTTTCATAACATAAATTTGTTCATAACTAAGATAAGATGTTTTTTACTAAAATATGTTACCAATAAATTATTAAAAAGTTATTATCAACACAATAACTTATTTAACGGCCACTGCTTTCAATATATAATTTTCCATGATCTTCTCGGGCTGCCATACCCTCCGATTTCTGAAATTTGCCGATGTAATAACCACCAACAACTGATATTCCGGAACTATAAAAATGTATTGCCCGCCTGCCCCACGCGCTTCTATTGAATTAATGATTTTTCCATTTACCAGGTAGTGGTAATGCCACCACAAAAAGCCGTATTCATTTTTCTCGTTATGATTTTCAAGCACCAGGTATTTTTTAAAGGATGCATCAACCCAATTTTTGCTGATGAGCTGCCGGTTTTTCCATTTGCCGCCATCGGCATAAAGCAACCCAAACTTTAACATATCGCGGGGCCGCAGGTGCATACCGCCGCCGAAGTATGGTCTGTTGAGCTGATCGTCAAAAATGATATAGTTATTTATACCTAATGGCTCAAATAAATTACGATCAATAAACAGGTCAAGCGGTTGTTTCACCGCGGTATCCATAATCACCCCCAATAGGTAAGGATTGGCCGAACTATAATTGGCATGTGTACCGGGATAATTAATCATCGGCGCCTCAACAACTGTTTTAAGCCAATCGGCAGAGTTTTGATATTCATCTTCAGACGCTGCCGACTTCCTGTCGATCCCAAAATCAATGGCATCCAGCCCCGAACTCATGGTAAGCAAACTGCCTATACTGATGGCTTGTTTCCTTTTATCATTATCGGCTGCATGCTTATACTGTCTAGGTAAAAACTGAAACAGCTTTTGGGCAGTATCTTTCAGCAAACCTTTGTCTATAGCTATCCCAACCATAGCCGATGAAATACTTTTTGATGTCGACCGCAGGTCATGCACCGTGCTCTCATCAAAACCATTAAAATACTGCTCGTAAACAAGCTTTCCGTTCCTGCTAATGAGCACACTATGCGTATTGGTGATCTTATTGGCGTTGATACTATCCACCATAAGTTTTAAATAGCCCTCATCAAAACCGGCAGTTTTCAAACCGTTAACCGGCAAACCGTCTTTCATATCAACAGGCACATTACCATTAAAAGGCAGTTTAGGGGCTTTGCCTGATAGATCCCAATCTTTAACAGACCGGTGCAAGGTAACCCCGGTAACAGGTAAACCGGCTATTTCGGCTCGCAAGGTAATAGCATCCTTAAACAGCTTGCCTTTAAATTTTAAACCGGTGCGAAAATCCCTGAACCGGACGCTATCAGCATTAAGGGTTAAGCCACCGCTGGCAAAGCCCGAAAAACGGGTATCACCCAGGAAAATATAGGCTTCGTATTTGGTCGAATCGGTATTTTCAACATCGATGTAAAACTCTGGTTTAATATCAGGAACAAACAAAATATTCCACTGGCCGGTATAGCTATTAAGTGCCTGTGCTTTTAAAACTGTATGGTAACTCCATTGCACCGACCGGATGAACAGGCGTACCTGCTTATCCTTTATTGCTCCTTTAATGGCCAGGTTACTGTCAACCTTAACCTCGAAGTTATTATTGGCCGATAGTTTGAATTTCCTTTGGATCGATTTCCCCGAAGATGACAACTGTAAAATATACTTGCCGCGGCCAAGCTTTTTTACCGCTACACTGATGCTGAAATTGCGGGGCTGGGTTAATAACCCTTCCCAATGCCCTTCATATGGTTTCATGCCGATCTGGCCAAAACAATTGCAGCTCATGAGCAGCATCAATACTATTGCGGGCAACCTGTTTTTAAAATACTGGAGTAATAACATGGTATATATTTTATAGCACAATAGTAAGTGCTTAAAACCCTTCAAAATAGTACATTGTTAACGTGCGGCAATTATTTACGGTATGCAATTTAAACAGGCGGAAAGGAGGCACCTACGGAGCCGGCAAACTCCAGGACAATTTCGCTATAAACACGGGACCCTTCCAGGGTCAAATCGCTGATGTAATACTTTAGGCCGCAGCGTAGCCACTACCGGCCCCACCGAGTGTCAAACTGCTGATGTAATTCTTTAGGCTACAGCGTAGCCACGTGTTTGTAGACAAGCAGAAAAACATGGCTTGGCTCCAGCGGAACCTCCTAATTATTCTGCAAAGATATGCTGCTCGCAATAACTTACTTCAATGTTATTATTTTACGGTATTGCAATGGTGTTACCCCAACTGCCTGTTTAAAGCTGCGGATAAAATGGCTCTGATCGGCAAAACCACATTCATAACCGATTTGTGTTAGGGGCATACCGATTTTGCCCAACAATCCGGCGGCTTGCTCTATCCTTAACTTTTTCAGGTAATCACCAACCGTTGTGTTGAAATATTTAGGAAACTGGCGCGACAAGTGTACGGGGTGCACCTGTGCAATGGCTGCCAAAGCATCCCAGGATAATGAGGTTGTGTCCCCATCGTTAAGTGCCTCTTTGATCTTTTTTACCCATGCAGGTTGCCTCGCCGTTTCCTGTTGCTTTACATCAGCGAGTAAACCAAAAACTTTAAAAAGCGATTCCCGGATAGACAAAATTTCTATCGCCCCCGTATACCTCGTTTCCATATACATACTGCGGAATAGCAATTTCAAAACCGGGTTATACAGCTTTAAGCTTCCCTCCATTTTGTTTAAAGGTAAATTGTACAGATCAAAAAAATCCTTTTCCAGTTCGATGTGAAAACCACGGGTATAGCCCGGGTGTTTAATGTTACAGTGCGCATCCTGCCAGTTATGAAACAGCAGCGTGCCGGCACTGCATTCATAACTCTCTTTTTTATTGGTCTCCAGCATGTTGCCCGTAAGCAGGAAGGTAAAGTATGGATTTTGATGTGTGTGCCATTCAACCCGGTCGTGCGTGTACTCTGTATCGGTAATAACGAGGTTATCCAATTGGATAGCCTTGTTTTGAACCCCGAAGTATTTACCTTTTTGAAGTTGCAGCATACTGCTTATAGACGAAGTGAGGGATGAATTGTTACAGTTTTTTAATTAGCAATTTGCCTTTCTTCCCATTTTTCAAATCCTCAGATTTTCAAATTTTATTTCACCCGCACACCTGAAATTTACATATCCGCACAGCTGCACATCCGTTTATTTGTTTAATTTTGGTCCGATGAAAAAAGTGGAAGTATTAAAGCTGATCGATCTGATCGAGGAGATTAAAAAACTGGACGAGTTGATTACGCAAAGCCGCAAAAAAAAGACCTCCGATTTTGTGCTGAATCAATACGAAGCTAAAAAACTAAAAATGATCGGCTCTATCATCAATGAGCTGGCCAATCCGCCAATCCAATCCATGGAAAGCTACATGCTAATCCAGAAGATTCTCAACAAATACTATCCTAATATTGACAATGGCGAATTGCTGAACGACAGTGACGTGGGTAAAATTGTGGCTGTTATTTAAGGGAAAGCCCAATAAATAGCTGCAATAGTTTCCTTAACCTCACCTTCTTTCCAAAATGTCGTTGCCGGGTGAAAATGTTTCCATGAGTGCCAGTATTCCTGGTAGGCTTGCACTTTGTTTAGTTTTTGCCCCTTTTGTACACCGGCTGTACATAAGCCATCCCAATCCCAAACCGATGCGGTTTCTTTGTCGGTAAGCTGCCCGTCTTTATTCAAATCAAAATGAAATGTTTTACCATTTAAATTAGCGTTCCAAACATGGTAACTCAGGCTATCTTTTTCTATGCTTACAACTAATGGGGTTTTGTTAAGCTCGTCATTAAGTATCCGTTTATGAAATAAATGACGCCAGTCGTAAGCTTTGGCCTGCCCGTTAACAATCACCCCTACCACCCAGCTTTTCCTGATCAGCGAATCTTTGTTTTTTAAGGTGCTGTCCTTATCAACATACTGTAAACGGTCGTAATTTTTAAGGTCGGCATAATCCGGGGCATATAATTTATCAGGCTGCATAACAAGCGATGTCGGGTGCTTTTGCAGCCAGGCACCCAGTGTTACCTGCTCATAGGGCAATTCCTGCAGGTGCTGTCCTTTAAGCTTACCAACAGCCGCGTTCCCGGTTGCCTGGTACCACCAGGTTTTGGTGCTTTCGTCCTCAATAATGGCGTTATAATGCCTTGCTCCTACCAGCCTGAAGTTTTGCCTTTTGCCGTTTATTACCGGGCTGTAAACCCTACCCGTGCGGCACATGGTACAGTAGGTCACCAAAACAGGTTCGGGCCCAACATTATCCTGCACTTTATGGTGATAACCTAAATATATAACCGGGTAGGCTTTAGCCACGCCGTTTTTCACCACACCTACAACCAAATAGTTAAGCGGCACCTTGTTGGTTAACCCGTTGGCAAATTTGGCTACCTGTGTTTCTTTAAACATGGTTTCGGCCTTGTACATATAGTCGGTAATATAAAAACTACCTAAACAAAGCACCAGTACAAGGGCCTTAACAAGTTTGCCTCTTTGGGTATTTTTTGAATAAAATTTAAACAGGTACCATACAATGAAAATAGCTCCGATGAAGCGCAGTGGGTTTACAATTTTTTCAAGGTAATAGCATACGGTAATGGCATTGAGATCCTGGCTGCCCGGAAAAGGCATCAACAGGTAAGCATGCACCAGGCCCGGTACTATCAGTAAAATTATTCCTATCCAAAATATTCCCGGCCTGTGTATATATTTCTTCATTTAATCAATATACTTCAAAGTCAACATGTCCGCCCGGTTGGCGAACAAGATAACCCTTAAATTTGTACTCTTCGGTTTTGCAACCGCCCAAAAGGTTGATAACTGGTTTATAATCGATCCTAATTTATCTAAAAAATTTATTAAACAACAATAAGCTTGAAAATTTATTATTTGCACTACTGTTTTTTTCCGTTTTCAACACTTTTTATCTCTTCTTTCCGGTCCTTTTTAAAGTCGAAGTTGTCAAATTCTGGGGTTTGCGGCAGATCCATGGTGTAGTTGGTGAGGGTATCTACCTCAATGGTAATGTCTTCCGCATTCAGATCGATGAGGTGGCCGCCGGCAGTTTTATCCATCGATAAAAAATGAAAATGGTAACCGCTGATGTGCGCGCCCTCCATAAAAGCCGGAATGCGAAAACCAACCAGGTCGCCCCGTACCCCGCTATGCTCAAAAAATTGCTGCCTGTTCAGCATGGCTGCAAGCGGCAGGTAAGGTTTTTCAACCGGTGGGAAAGCCCTGGTTTTTACCGACTTAAATTTGCCGCTGATGTGTATAGCATAAATGCCGTTCTGGTTGGTAAGCAAACTATCCAGGTAACTATAAAGCGATGTTTTGTTTAAAGCTCCTGCGTATTTGTAAACTTTTTTCGCCTTAAAAAAACACACTACTGCATAGGGCAATTTGCCTGTATCTGAAACTAGAGTGGTTTTCCCTGTTGACCTTGTTTGGTAAATCTTGCCGTTAAGCATCAGCAGTTCGCCATCCAGGTGACCGGGGGCGCCAAGACCGAAATCACCGTGCTTTTCCAGTTCTTTATATGTATACCAGTTATCGTACAAGCCACCAATAAACCCTGAAGCAAAACCGGCGCTGAATAAATTATTATCAGCTTCTACGGCTTTGATTTTTTGCTGCGCGATGGATTTACAATGGAAACAAATAAAGGCCAGTAACATTAAGAGGTATTTTTTTTGCATAATAAAGAAATTGTGTTTGAGGCTTACAAAGCAATTGTTTTACAACAATTTATCCAAATGTTTATCGATAATTAAAAATCCAGTTGTCAATAAGAAAATTTTCACGCAAAGACGCGGAGACGCAAAGTAATCTGCATGTTTTTTTTGCCGTCTTGGCGTCTTTGCGTGAGATTAATTTTATCCCCTCTTCTTAACTCTCAACCCTCCTGCCGGGATTAATTTTACTTTACCCTTACGGGGATAAATATTGCTTATACTAAATTTGAAAATCTATTAAACAGAAAATGATGAAAGTAGAAATATGGAGTGATGTGATGTGCCCCTTTTGTTATATAGGCAAGCGCAGGTTTGAAGAGGCTTTGGAGCAATTTGATCATAAAGACCAGGTTGAAATTGAATGGAAAAGCTTTCAGCTTAACCCGGATATGAAAACCGACCCCGACATCAACATTAGTCAATACCTCGCTGATGCCAAAGGCTGGACGCTGGAATACGCCCAACAAATGAACAACCATGTTACCCAAATGGCTGCCCAGGTTGGTCTTACCTATGATTTTGACAAGGCTATTGTTGCCAATAGTTTTAAGGCCCACCGTTTTACTCACCTTGCCAAAAAATACAACCTGGGTGATAATGCCGAAGAAGCCTTGTTTAAAGCTTACTTTACCGAAGGCTTAAATATGGATGATAATGCTACCCTAATACAATTGGGAACCAATATTGGCCTTGATGCTGAAGAAGTAAAACAAGTGCTTGAAAGTGACACCTACGCTGATGAGGTAAAACATGACATTGCCGAAGCGCAACAATTAGGCATAAGAGGCGTTCCGTTTTTTGTAATGAATAACAAATATGGGGTATCTGGCGCGCAGGCTGTACCTGTTTTCCAGGAAACGATAGAGAAATCATTTGCCGAATGGCAGCAGGAAAACAGCAAACCCGCTTTAACCATTATTGAAGGCGAATCGTGCTCGCCGGATGGAGATTGCAATTAATGTTATTGATCTACAATACATTACTAAAATTTATTTCAAAATCCATCCCAAAGTAAAAAACGATTTAGCTTATAAAACGTATCAATTAAAGCACTATATTTGCATTAGAACAACTAAGTGTACTTTTTACACTTAGCATAATAACAACATTGATGATAGATACGCTTTCCGTCCCGGTTTTAAATACCAAAAGAACACTCCGCATAGCTGTGGGTGCTATGTTTTTTATGGCCGGGTTAAGCTTTTCAAGCTGGGCATCGCGCATTGCTACAGTACAGCAAAGTATGGGCCTCTCTGATGCCGCTTTGGGTGCCGTACTGTTTTCATTACCAGTTGGTTTAATGTGCTCCCTCCCATTTTCGGGATGGATCATCACTAAAATCGGCAGCCGCAGGTTGCTTATTGGCGCATTGCTGGTATATGCAACCGCGTTGGTAACTTTAGGTTTGGCACAAAATACCTTTCAGCTTATCATCTGCCTGGTTTGTTTCGGTTTTAGCAGTAACGCGGTTAACATAGCCGTTAATACCCAGGCCGTAGCTGCCGAAGAACTTTATAAACGCCCCATACTGGCATCATTTCACGGTTTGTGGAGCTTGGCTGGGTTTACAGGCGCAGGCATTGGTACCTTTATGATAGCCAATAACATTGCACCGGTATATCATTTTTTACTGATGCTGATTGTGATTGCTACAGGTGTAGCCATTGCCGCCCGTTATTTAAAGGATGATAAGGTAGCCAGCGCCGGGCCGGCATTTGTGATGCCCGATAAATCGCTGATTAAATTGGGGATTATCGCCTTTTGTTCGATGATCTGTGAGGGGGCCATGTTTGACTGGAGCGTTATCTACTTCAAAAAAGTAGTACTTGCCCCATCAGCCCTGGTTGGTATTGGCTTTACAGCATTTATGGCAACTATGGCAAGCGGCCGTTTTATTGCCGATTGGTTTGCGCACAGGTTTGGTTTAAAACGTACCCTGCAGATAAGTGGTTCATTAACCGCTACCGGTTTAATAATAGCCGTAATTTTCCCATACGTGTACACGGCCATAGCAGGTTTCCTGCTGGTAGGTGCGGGTGTATCATCGGTGGTGCCTATGGTTTACAGCGCAGCGGGCAAATCAAAAACCATGCTGCCGGGTGTAGCGTTGGCGGCTGTTTCAACCATTGGTTTCCTGGGCTTTTTAATTGGTCCGCCGGTGATTGGTTTTATAGCAGGTATTGCCACCTTAAGGGCGTCATTTGTGTTGATAGCCCTGATGGGTTTATCGGTTGTCATAGTATCCACCAAGGCTAAAATTTAATCTTAAGCTTTATTAAGGTCAACCTCCCCCGGATTTAGCAGGTAATCAAATTGCTCATACCCGTTGTGTATAATAAATTTCAACCGTTCTTTCGGCACATCAATATCCAACGACATTGAAGCCAGGGTTTCGGGCAAATTATCACGAATCAGTTTCAGATCGGTTACATGAGGCATTTCAATAAAAATATCTTCACCAAGTGCGTCAATTTGCCAGCCCTTTAAGTTGGCATTGTGCAATACATCCAGCCATTTTTGTTGATAAGCGTTCATAATTTTGTTTTACTAATATGTTAATAAAAGGATTGAGAGGAAGATTGGTTTTAATTATTTGAGACCGGGTATCTCAATTCCATATCAATATAACAAGGATTTTCTTGACGTCGTTAAACAATTACCCGGTGATAAACGCGAATTTTGAAGAACATGTAAAAACACCTGGAAGCTTTTTATATACCGAAGCTTAGGGGATCTCAAAGTCGGTAACATTGTTACATGCGTAACTTTTATCGGTCTATTGTTTATTAATCATAATTTTCTAATTTTAGCATTTCAATAATGTACATACATTAAAACATTATACGTTATTAACACATACCAATTATAATTTTTTGTGCAATGGATTTTTTGAATACCATACTTGATTTTTTTAAAGGTTTCTTTGGCTGGGGCAGCTGGGGCAGTTTGATGAACATCATTAAATCGGGCGATTATAGCAAGCTGCTTACTTATGAAGGTTTCCAGGCCATGCTATTCCCTATTATGCCTTTCCTGTTGCTGCTCGAAATTATTCGTGCTGCTTTTTATAAACGTTTTAAGGTTATTCATTATAAATTACCGTTTTTTTCATTTGTGTTAAATTCTGTTATCGGGCGGTATATATCTATAGGCATGGTTTTAATATGCATAAAACTGTTTGAAAACCACGCCATTTTTAAGACCACATTTACCTGGTACTGGTTTATTTATGGCTATATAGTTTGGGAGTTTGGCCATTTTATTTACCATTATTTTGGTCACAAAGTAAGGCTGTTCTGGTGCCTGCACTCAACCCACCATGCGCCCGAAAGCATGAACCTGGCCATCAGCAACGCGCATTTCTTTTTAGAAGCCCCTTATGCCGATTTTATCCGCACAACGGTTTGTATTTTATTAGGAGTTAACCCAACCATGCTGTTTGTAATCATGTTTATTGATGGATTTTGGGGAACCTTTATCCACATTGGCGAAAACGTAATTAAGGATGGCAGATTAGGCTTTTTGAACAATATTGTACTTACGCCGTCGCATCACCGGGTGCACCATGCCCGTAATGTAAAGTATATGGATACCAATTTCTGTAACTTGCTGCCCATCTGGGATAAAGTATTTGGCACTTATCAAAACGAAGACACGGAAATTCCTATTGAGTATGGCATCAGTCGCCCGCTGATTAAAAACAGTTTCCTGGACGCCTACTTTGGCGAGATCGTATTTTTAGCCAAAGATGTATACAAAGCGCCTGGCATAAAAAACAAGTTCCTCTACATTATTATGCCTCCCGGCTGGAGCCACACCGGCGATCATAAAATGACTACAGTAGTGAAGAAGAAGTATTTTGAGGAACTGGATAAACAAAAGGTTGAAGCGAAACAGGACGGGGAAACGGCGTTGACCTAAATTTCACCCTCTACTCCAAAATCGCCGCGATCTCATCAAAGCCTTTTTCCCTTGCCAAATCGGCGGGGAGTTTGCCTCCTTCCATGCGGGTGTTAATTTCGGCGCCGTTTTCTAATAATAGTATCAGCAATTCTAAATTTCCATTTTGCGCGGCAGCATGCAGCGGGGTAGCACCTGCTTGTTGTTTTATGTTGATAAACGATCCGTTCTCGATAAGCATAGCTGCGGTACGGGTATAATTGCCGGCACATGCCGAATGCAACGGGTAAACATGAAATCCATTATTTGATGGCAGGTTTACATCGGCCCCTTTTGACACCAGGTAACGGGCAACATCATAATGTCCAAAATAACAGGCCAGGCCCAGGGCTGTAAAGCCATCAGGAGCATAATTATTAAGCGAGTTGGGGCTGGCGTAAACAAGGTTAGCTACTGCATCAAGCTTACCGGCAGCAGCTGCCTCAAACAAGTTAATCTCGCCAACGTACTTCAGCAGCAGTTCGGTAACGTCGGGCTTTTTGTAATAGCATGACAGCATAAGCGGCGAAACCTGGTGGCTGGTAAGGGTTGTTGCCAGCTTGGGGTTTTGTGTAAGCAGGGCATCTAACTGCTGCAGATTGGCAGCATTAATATATTCCTCCAGGTTTTCTATACTCATTATTTTCAGTTAAATAAGGGTCTCGCAAAAAAATTTATAGCCTGAGCGTGCCCTGTTATTCAATTATACTAAAAAAATAAAAATACGCCTAACTATTTGCATAATCTGCTAACTTTATATTTCAACAGTTTGCAGCTTTTTTGATGAGTGGCGAGGGTGGGTAAAATTTTTATGTTGTTTTTGTAAAGTTTACATAGGTGAAATTTTATGTAAGTTTGCAGTTAAAGGATGTTACAATCAGGATGCCGGTAAAAGGAAATCAGTTTAAATCAAATAGTTTTAAGGACGATAATCAGCCCCGCCAAACCAATGGCAAGGCCGAAAAGGAACGGGTATCAAAAAGGGGACTCCCTAAAATGCCCCGCTTTGATATGGAGAATGGGCGTACAGTGAAAATTGCGGGATTGTTTTCGCTTTTGCTATCTGTTTATTTCCTTATCGCCTTCACTTCCTACCTGTTTACCTGGCAGGAAGACCAGAGTTATATTTCAACAACCAACGGTGGCTGGCATAACCTGGCCACGGGCAAAACTGTACAGGAAATAGCCGATGCCGGCTCCCCGCAGGTTGCACAAAACTGGCTTGGTAAATTTGGCGCGCTGTTAAGCAACCAGTTTATTTATGAGTGGTTTGGAGTGGCTTCATTCATTTTTATTTTTATATTTTTTGTATTAGGATACCGCCTGCTGTTTAAAGTAAGGCTGTTTTCATTAGCCAAAACACTGGCCTACTCTATTTTCGGAATTGTATTTATATCTACAGCTATAGGCTATTTTCACGCCTTTATTATTGATTACCCGCATTTTTTGGAAGGGGGCTTTGGTTACTGGAGCAACCGTTTGCTCGATGCGCAGATCGGTCCGGCAGGTACGGCTGGTTTACTTGTATTTTTGGCGCTTGCCGTATTGGTGATTGCCTATAATATCGATTTTAAACTACCTTCCAAAAAGGAAAAGGTTAACGCAATGGAAATAGACGAAATAGTTCCGGAGCCTGTTGACCTGGCTGATGAAGAAATATCCCTACCCGTTGAATGGCCACGCGGCAACCGGGTAAATGATACTTTAGCCACCCAGGTAAACACCATAAAACCCGAACCTGTAAATCAACCGCCATTAACACAAACCCAGGCATACCATGAGCCTGTTGTTTTAATGCCCACCAACACCACCCGTGCCGAACCGGAAGAAGAAACAGAAATTCCCCTTACTATCGATGTAAACCGTCCGCTGCCCGAACTAAATGTTGAAAAGGCTGATGATGTTAAAGCACAGGAACTGGTAAACCAATTTGGGATTTATGATCACAGGCTCGACCTCGCGTCCTATAAGTTTCCACATCTCGACCTGTTGGAGAACCACGGATCAAACAAGATCTCGGTAAACGCCGAAGAACTGGAAGCCAACAAGAACAAGATTGTTGAAACCCTGAACCATTATAACATCGAGATAGATAAGATAAAGGCTACCATCGGACCAACGGTTACGCTATATGAGATCATCCCTGCACCTGGTGTGCGCATCTCCAAGATCAAAAACCTGGAAGATGATATCGCGCTGAGCCTGGCCGCTTTAGGAATCCGTATCATTGCGCCTATGCCTGGTAAGGGTACCATAGGTATCGAGGTACCAAATCAAAACCCCGAAATGGTTTCGATGCGCTCTATCCTATCCACAGAAAAATTCCAGAACACCACCATGGACCTGCCCATCGCTTTGGGCAAAACCATATCCAACGAGGTGTTTATTGCCGACCTGGCCAAAATGCCCCACCTTTTGGTTGCGGGTGCTACCGGCCAGGGTAAATCGGTTGGTATTAATGCTATATTGGTTTCGCTGCTGTTTAAAAAGCATCCTTCCGAACTTAAATTTGTATTGGTAGATCCTAAAAAGGTGGAGCTTACACTTTTCCGCAAGATAGAACGGCACTTTTTAGCCAAACTGCCCGATGAAGCTGATGCAATTATAACAGATACCAAAAAGGTTGTAAATACGCTTAACTCGCTGTGTATCGAGATGGATCAGCGGTACGACCTGTTGAAGGATGCGCAGGTGCGTAACCTTAAAGAATACAATGCCAAGTATGTTAACCGCAAAATAAGCGACCCCGAAAAACATCGCTACCTGCCGTTTATTGTATTGGTGATTGATGAGTTTGCCGATTTAATGATGACTGCCGGCAAAGAGGTTGAGGTGCCCATAGCACGTATTGCCCAGCTGGCCCGCGCGGTGGGGATCCACCTGGTAATAGCTACACAAAGACCATCGGTAAATATCATTACGGGTACCATTAAGGCCAACTTCCCGTCACGATTGGCGTTCAGGGTATTATCAAAGATAGACTCACGCACCATTTTGGATGCCGGCGGCGCCGATCAGCTTATAGGCCGCGGGGACATGTTGTTCTCCACCGGCAGCGACCTCATCCGCCTGCAATGCGCCTTTGTAGATACGCCGGAGGTTGAGGCGATATCAAACTTCATCGGCGAGCAACGCGGCTATCCTACGGCCCTATTGCTGCCTGAATATATTGGTGAAGGCGAAGCAAGCAGTGCCAAAGAATATGACCCCGATGACCGCGACCCAATGTTTGAGGAAGCAGCCCGTTTAATAGTATTGCACCAGCAGGGTTCAACATCGTTAATTCAGCGTAAAATGAAGTTGGGCTATAACCGTGCCGGCCGCATTATTGATCAGCTTGAAGCTGCGGGTATAGTTGGCGCATTTGAAGGCAGTAAGGCCCGCGATGTTTTATACCCTGATGAATACAGCCTGGAAAGGTACCTGGAAACGCTTCAAAAACCACGTGATTAAACCAATTACAATTTATATGCTCTAAAACAGTAACTATTAGCATTAATAGTTACTGAAGATAAATAACTCATGAAAAAAACAATTTTATATACCCTTATAGCATTAAGTTCCTATACTGCCGCATTTGCCCAAAAAGACACACAAGCCAAGGCTATTTTAGCCCAGGTGAGCCAGAAATATAAATCGTATGAGGTTATTAAAACCGATTTTTCTCTTACGCTTGATAACCAGCAGGCTGGTGTTAAAGAAACCCAAACCGGTACGCTGATTTCAAAAGCCAAAGCAGGCAAATACAAGGTAACCCTTTACAGTTCAGCATCGGCAAAGGATGTGGATAAAGAGATCATCAGCGATGGAAAAAGCCAGTGGACCTATCTGAAAAAAGATAAAGAGGTGCAGGTGAGCGATGCAGCCAAAGGTGGCGAAGGCCTTAGTAACCCATCGCAAATTTTTACTATTTATGAGCGCGGCTACAAATACCTGTACACCGGCGAGCAAAAAATTGCCGGCAAAGCTTATCAGGCCATTGATCTTACGCCAGAAAATGAAAAGCAGGCCATATTTAAGGTCCGCCTGTTGATTGATAAAGCCAAAAAACAGATCTATAGCGCCCTTTTGTTCGACAAGAACGGCAATAAATACAACTACATTGTAAAAAACTTTACACCTAATGCACCCATTGCCGATAGCATGTTTGCATGGGATGCCAAAGCTCACCCCGGCGTTGAGGTAGTGGATTTGAGATAAGCAGTTAAAGTTTGACGATATTAAAAAGGGCAATAGGTTTTGAAACTTATCGCCCTTTTTTGTTACCTCCCTACGGGCTCCTGCAGAGCCATAGACCTTTGAGAGCTATATTTGAGGGTATATCTTACCGCTCAACTTATCAATCTTTAACAACACAGCCTGCAGCCTTTGCTTAACCGAAGTATCTCTATCAATAATCAGTACCGGATGATGAAGGCTCTGCATCCAGTTTTGATGAACCCGTAAGGTGCGTCCGCTGTTTAAATTTTCATCGTAGCCCGATGCCCATTCAATAAACTCATTGTATTGCTTATTGCGCTCTTTATCAGTATAAATGATATCGCCGTACTTTTCATATTCCCGTTTTTTCAGCCTGTTTATCCTTACCTCATTTGGCAGGTATAAAAATACCGACAGGTCGAAATTCCAGTTATTATTCCAGTTGACTACCGAACCGCCTAATACCCAATTTTTATATTGTGATGTATCGTGGTTTATCAGCCCGTTTCGTTCTTCCGGAGAACGCCTGATGGTAAAAGGAGTATGAGAAGGCATCCAGAAATATTGGTCGCCATCAAAGTATTGGTAATTAAGCTTTTCGGCCAAAGCCATGCCTAACGTAGTTACACCTGAGCCCGAAGCTCCAAAAATATTGATGTGCATTGTAATTTAGTTAGCCGGCATGCTGAACCCGTTTCATCCCACATGTGAGGTGAACACCATACATGTAGCCCACCTGTCAGTTGAGATGCCCGGCATGACTTAAGACCTTTACCTCTACTTCACGTCAGTCTTAGGAACCCTTTTATCAGGCATCGGACCACGTTTGTAGATGATGAGGCCGTTCAAAAAATTGCGCAGGATCTGGTCGCCGCAGGGCTTAAAGTTGGGGTGATCGTCATTGCGAAAAATAGCGCCCAGTTCGGTTTTGGTGATCCGGAAGTTGGCCAGCTCCAATACTTTTATAATATCATCATCGGTAAACTTCATGGCTACCCTCAGCTTTTTCATGATATCATTATTGCTCATGCTATTGGTATTTAATTATATGGAAATATCTATTTTAACTTTTTTGTTCTTGATCTTTTCGCCTTTTATCTGCTGTACAGCCTTCTCAATACGGTTGCGTTTCACAGCGGCGTAAGATGTATAATCAAGCACCTCAATCAAGCCAACGTCCTCCTTATCAAGGCCGCCCTTTTTAAGCAGCAAACCTACAATGTCAATCTTATTTACCTTATCCTTTTTACCGGCGGCAATGTACAATGTAGCCCATGGCGACGGTTTCGGTACCGTCGGATCTTCGGGCAGTTCTTCCACCTCGGGCATCTGTTTTAAATAAGATGGCTTTTCGTCGGGTGCCAGTATCAGGTATGAAGTTCCTTTGGCATGCATGCGGGCTGTACGGCCGTTACGATGCAGGTAAGCTTCCTCGTTATGCGGTAACTGATAATGTACCACGTGCTCAATCTCGGGTATATCCAGTCCGCGGGATGCCAGGTCGGTAGTGATGAGTAAACGGTGGCTGCCATTCCTGAATTTAAGTAAGGCGCGTTCCCTGTCATCCTGCTCCATACCGCCATGGAAAATATCATGCGGTAATCCCCTGTCATATAAAAGATCGCTGATGCGTTCTACCGCTTCGCGGTGGTTGCAGAAAACAAGGGTTGCTTTATCGCCTATTTTGCAGATCAGGGCAAACAGTGCATCCAGTTTATCGGCGGCTTCGGCTATAACAGCTTTTTGTTTAATATCGGGGGTATTAGCGGCATTAGTGAGGTAATCCAGTTCAAGAGGCCTTACCATGCCGGTAAAGTCAGGGATCTCCTGCATTTTGGTGGCCGAGGTTAGCATCCGCTTTTTGATATTGGGCATTTGCTTGATAATGAAAGCCATATCCTCCTGGAAACCAAACTCCAAAGCTTTATCAAACTCATCCAATATCAGGGTGTGGATAGTATCCGTACTAAAACTATGGCGGCGCAGGTGATGGGCAATACGCCCCGAAGTACCAATTAACAAAGCAGGTGGCTGCGATAAATTATTCCGTTCAATTTTTACCGGGTGACCGCCATAACAGCAATTCACCTTAAAACCGCTGCCAATGGTCCTGAAAACCTGCTCTATTTGCAAGGCCAACTCGCGCGACGGCACCATAATGAGGGCCTGAACAGTTGGTATATTGAGATCCAATAAACTCAGTAATGGCAATAAAAACCCAAGTGTTTTACCCGAACCGGTGGGCGACAGCAGTATTACATCGCTTTTTTTTGCCGCACTAATGGCGGCCTGCTGCATTTCATTCAGAGCGTTAATTTTGAGGTTTTCGAGCGCTTGCTTTATCATTGTAGGCGCAAAGATAAGGTAAATATAGTAGTGAAGATTATCTTTCAATCGTCGTTGCTTCGTGCCTACCTATGACGTATTTTAAAGATATGTTTTTTACCTTCAATTCTCCCACCTGCCAAACTCAAAGTATTTGCTGATTTTGATGCCTACTTTATTGCCCGATTTATATTTGCCCCTTTTATAATTCATGACGCGCAGTATCACCCCGGAATTTTCGATGATCAGCTCTTCGTAAAAGCCTTTAAACAGCACCTTTTGTACCAACCATTTTTTACCCAACGGCGTAATTTTTACATGCTCGGCATATATTACTATCACACTGCGACTGCTTTTTATGCCGCAAACTTTGGCCTGGGTTGAGTTAAGCTTACTGCCACTGGCCAGGATCTGCGATGTGTACAATAACTTTGGCGAATGGTATAACTCATCCGGTGGACCATTTTCAACTATCTCGCCCTCTTTTATTACAATAAGCTCATCGGCCATGGATAATATCTCGGCCGGATCATGCGATACCAGCACTACCGTAGTCTTCCACTCCCGAACAATTTGCCTTATATCATGCTGTAAGGCCTCACGGTACGAGGCATCAACCTGGTTAAAGGGTTCATCAAGCAATAAAACTTCCGGCCGGCTTATTAATGCTTTGGCTATGGTTACCCTTTGTTTTTCGCCACCGCTTAGTTTACCAAATGAATAGTCTTTAAGCGGATAAATATTCAGCATATTGAGCGCCTCGGTAACCCTTTTTATTTCGTGGCTCAGGTCTTCTTCGGGCAGGCCATCGCGTACGGTATTCCAAACAGATAACCGGGGGTCCATATCTATACCATTTTGGGTTACCATACGCATTACTTTGTGAGCATGCTGTATCCCGTGTTCGCGGCTCAACACCTGTTCTTCCTTAAAAAAAACCTCGCCATGATCGGGTTGCAGAATGCCAAATAACAAATTTAGCAGGGTGGTTTTGCCGCTGCCGCTTTCGCCAACAATGGCAGTAATTTTGCCCTTGGGCACAAATATGGTTATATTGTTAACGCCGGATGACTTATCGCCAAAGAAGTTTTTGGTAACGGATATGGTTTCCAGTATCAGATTGTCTTGCATCCCTGTGAAGTATTTTAGTACATTAAGCAGGCTAATTATCAAGCCACCCAGTAAGGCCTAAACTATAAAAAGTTTAGTCGCCAAAAAAGCCCCGCAGTATATTTAATGAAAAGGCAAACAAATTTCATCCTATAGTTATTGTAATAACAACAGCAAACTTTCACAAAAATCATCATCCCATGAATAAAGGTATTGGCATATTACTCATTGTTATAGGTGTAATAATGCTTATCTGGACTGGTTTTACCTACACCAAAAAAGAAAAAATCATCGATGCCGGCCCAATCCAGGTATCTGCCGACAGGCAAAAAACCGTAAACTGGCCACCCTATTTAGGCGGAGTATTGATTATAGGCGGTGTAGCCATAGTTATTTTTTCTAAAAAATAAGCTTTACTTATTGTTTGATGCTTTAAGTAAGCTGATATCCTTTGTTGCCAATAATTGCTGGTAATTAATCATCCGGAATTTTTTTCCTTCCATACTCCTAAACTCGGGCGACAGCAACATATTCAATTCCGTTTGACGGTGCAGGCTGGTTAGCGGTTTGCCATTTTTGGCGTTCATCATATTGCTGTTCATATCTACCAATGCATCCATTTCGGGGCTTGGCGTAGCGGTATGAATCACAACCAGGTTTGGCCTGTCGGCGTTAAGCTTATTGCTCACATAATCCAGGAAAACTTTCTTTTTGGTAGCAATAGGTTCGCCCCACATTTCCATATAGGTTTCACCAAAATAGGTAACACTACTTAGTGTTGATATGGCTAACTTATATTTATGAGCCAGTTTTTCTGTAAGTGAACGTAACTCCGGGGTCGATAGTGCTATGCCCATATGCGGGTCGATATAGCTTATTTTCAATCCCGATGCCAAAGCCCTTTCAATTTGTGCCGATAATTCAGTTTCAACCTCGTTCAGCTTATAACCGCTTTTGGCAAATGCCGATGTGGAATGCGGAAAATAACCAACCTCATCAACCAAACTTGGCACAGCTGTGCGGCCGGTAACCGGTCCCCAGCGGTAATTTTTCCACTCCGATGTAAGTGTTAAATGTACACCTACGCTTACATTGGGATATTTTTTCAGGATCTCTACCGCTTCCTGGTACCATGGGCAGGCAAACTGAAGTGATACAGAAAATGGCAACCCTGTTTTGGCCATCTTTTCGGCAGCCATATTTACAGAGTGGTTCATCCCGATATCATCAAGCCTTATCATTAATTGCGGCAATTTATCGGTTTTTTGTGCAGATACCGGGTTTACCCGGGTAAGTGCTATCAGCAGAAATAAGCAAAATACATGTATTTTTTTCATAACGGGGCAACAAATTTATTGTTCCCACAAAATACAGTTAAAGCTTAAATTATTCAATAATTTAGTAAGGCGTATTAAACAAATTACATTAATGGATCTGTGATGTTTGGTGTGGATAACGCACAGGTCTGCATCCGATTAGCAATATAACGATAATTCAGGGAAACTATAGGGAAATCGCGTTTAAAATATCTGCATGGCAAATTTTGGCTGAAGCCGCTTTTTGTTCCTTCACTACCGTCCCATAAATGGGACGGCAATGAACTTTTAGCTACTTTAACCGGGATTAGTGCTTAATTCATTGCCGTTTGGCTTCAGCCAACGGTTAAATTGGCAGAAATGAATTAAGGCTTTAGCCAAAAAATATTTATAAATTTTTAAAAGCGTTTTCCCCGGGGAAAACTACTCCAACAGCAGGGCATCTTCATCATCGGTTAAATTTAGCTGTATGCTATCGCTGCCCGCAATACCTTCAATACTGCCTTTAATATGAGCCGCGTTCAACAAAACCTTATCCAGCTGTTTCTCGCGCGATTTCCACATTTTTTCCATGGCATCACGCTCCTTCTGGATAGACAGGCGCATGCTCATATACCCTTCGCGGATGGCTTTCCATTGCTCAGAAAACTCGCTGCTGGTTAAATAATCATACAGCAGGTGCATTTTATCCCCCTTATTATCCTGTGATTTTACCAGGTTTGAGAGTTTGATAATCCCGTCGCGCAGGATGTAGGATACAGCCTTCACCTCATCGAAGCTACAGATCCAAACGCCATCCCTCTCGCCAAAGCAATCCATCCCTTTCGGATAGCATTGGGTAACTATTACCGCAACATCAACCCCGATGCCGCGCATATCTTTTTTAAGCTTATCTATCCAATCGGGGCCAAATGTTGCTGTGCGTTTGCTTTCGTAAATAATACGGCCGCACTCCTGTCCAAACTGGTTACGTACCGTTTGTACACAATCGGCACCGCGTACCCCTTTGCCCACTTCACTTATCAAATCAAACGGAAAATAGTTACGTAGCAATTCCTCCAAAATCAATTCCTGTGCCTCGCCCTGCAACTGCATTGACCCTTGCTCGGCTTTCCGTTTCATTTCTTCGGCCAGTTTTTTCTGGTCGTCCAATTGTTTTTCGAGTTCTTTTACCTTTAGCTGATACTCGGTATCTTTTATACTATGCCGTTCGGCTTCCTGCTTGCGAATCTGTTCGCTCAGCTCATTACGCTGCTCCTGTAATTTGCGCTGCAGGGAAAGTTCCATTTCTTCTTCTTTTAGCTGCAGCTGTTTTTCGCGCTGTAAAAATTCCAGTTCCTTGTGGCGGGATAGTTTCAGTTTTTCCTCACTCTCCTGCGCCGAATTCTTAAGCATCAGCACCTGGTTTTCGTAATCCTGGCTGATAGACCGACGCAGATTTTCTTCAAGCGAAAGCTCCAGCTGTTTTTTTTCGGCGCTAAGGCGTTGCTCAAATTCGGCTTTTTGCTGCCGTTCTTTGTTTAAAAATTCTTCGTCTTTTTTTCGGTATTCTTCTTCTTTTTGGCGGGTATAATCCTGCATTTTAAGCCGGAGCTCTTTTTTATACTCCTCGGCCATCACCTCCTCTATCGGGAAACCAAAACCACAACTTGGACATTTAACTTCTGTAGCCATACTTATTATAATACGAAAAACATTTTCGCACATCAAATATAGGGATTTATATAGCGCCAAAAATTACGCAAAATGCAATAGTTGCAGTTACCAATTAATATTACTACATTACATCAATGCAAATTTTACAAATTGGCAAAGCCATGTGGAGCTATGATTATGAAATTGCATCGCTCACATTAATTGACGAGGCCGGGTCTCTTTTTTCCATGCCTCCACCACCCCACCACCGTGAGGGTGAAATTATATTGACCAATAACAGCCTGGTTATTGATGGCTATAACTACCTTAATATTCCCCTTAACCGGCTGGAGCAAATATACCTGGGATTTGATGATATATATAAAAGGTCATTAGTTAGAAACAATGGGATGTTTTGGCAGCCCTTAAGGTTGCGCTATAAAGAAGGCGACAACATCAATATTATTTACCTTATTATAGACCATCGTTTCTTCGGCACCAAAAACCAGCTGTGGTTTGATACTTTAAAACAGTTATTATCCGACTAAAGGTTACTTTCAACTCTTTCATTTTAAATAGTTTACTACGTAAGCAGTTTAACACACCACATTCGGGGTGTTTTTTATTATGCCGCAATCTGCTATATTTGAAACTGCGAGCCATTATAATACCAATTTAACCTAACGGTCATTCTTTAGATCGGTCATTTGCGGTGAGGCTTATCTAAACATTAATTATTTTATGAAAAAGCTCGGACTTTTAAGGCTATTTACTTGTTTACCACTCATTGCAATCATCATTCCCAACATCACCGAATCATTAATAAACCCCGACTACAAAATACCGCTTATACAGGTTATTGCTGCTGCCGCATTGGTTGCAGTAATAGGCATTTGCAGTGTAATTATTTATTATTTACAAAAGCGGCAGTTAAAAGCGCAATACCAGCGCAATAAAAATTAGCCTAAAAACAAACGGCGCACCCATTTTCATGAGCGCGCCGCAGCGTTAATATGTGTCTTTTTTATTATTTAGCTTTAGCAAATTCGCCGTTAGCTTTAATAGTTACTTCGTCGCTTAACATAGCTGAACCAAATTTACTGCCGAAATTAAAATCAGCACGCTTGATAGTACCGGTTAACTGGAAACCTGCATCATCGGCTTTGCTCATTGGGTTGGTAATAGTACCACGGTACCAAAGGTCAAAAGTAACGGGTTTGGTAACACCGGCTAAAGTAAGGTTACCGGTAACGGCATAATGTTTTTCAGATGTTTTTGAAATACCTGTGCTTGTAAAAGTAAGAGTTGGCTTATTTGCAACATCAAAAAATTCGGCCGATTTTAAGTGATTGTCACGATAATCGTTATCTGTGCTTACAGAAGCAGTTTGCACTGTAAATGAAACTTTAGCATCGCTAAAATCTGGTTTTGCAGTTGTGATGGTAGCATCATAATTTTTAAAAGTACCATCAACGTCATTTACCAATAAGTGGGTAACAGTAAATTTAACGTTTGAGTGTGCTTTGTCAACCGTCCAGGTAGTTTGTGCCGATGTAGCAGTGTACAAAAATGCTGATGCTAACAGGATAAAGATCTTTTTCATTTCGTTTTGAATTTTTTTTGATTTAATTTTTTCTATAACCCAAAAGTATACAAAGAATTTGATTTTTTATTCAATAAATGTTTAAACATCTTTTTATTAAAATTGGATGACAAATCACGACTGATTTAGTGGGGTAATGGATGGAATGATTAGTAAATGAGGTGTTTATTGTGATCCTAAATAACAGAAGAGATAATTTATACTCAACTATACTTATATACTTTACACTATCTTCTCCCACTTCCCAGAGTCAAGGCTGCGGTAAATGGCATCAACTACCCTCATATCTTTTAAGCCTTCCTCGCCGGGTACGCGGCTTTGTACATTGCGGGCTACGCAGGTTGCAAAATCATCCATCTGCGCCGCCTGCTGCACTATCTGAGGAAAATTCATTGGTCCGTTGCTGGTAAACCCGTCAATGCCTCCATAGCCATAAGCAGGTTCAAGCTGAAACTTACCCCGCTCGGCCTGTACTTTCAAATAGCCCCAATCATGATTATAGCTCGATTTACCGGTAACCTTTTGACCGCCGGGAAACTTTAGCTCCCAAAAAACAGTTTCGTCAACTTCCTTAAAAAAATCCGGCCGGGTTTTCTCCTGTGTGGCTTTTACTGCCAAAGGCTCCTGGCCTAAAGTGTAACGTGATCCCTGGATAGAATAAATACCCATATCCATCAGTCCACCGCCACCGGCCATTGCTTTCTTTAAGCGCCAGGCGTTAGGATCGCCGTTATAGGTAAAGCCGTTACCGGTATCGATACTGGTTACCTTACCAAAAATTTGCTTTTGCCCCAACCGCATCAACTCGATAGTATGTGGCTCAAAATGCAGGCGGTAACCTATAGATAATAAACGGTTGGCCTTTTTACATGCGGCTATCATTTCTTCACATTCTTTGGCATTAAGGGCCATCGGTTTTTCACAAATCACATGTTTGCCTGCCTGTGCCGCCCGTATGGTATATTCTTTATGCATGGATACAGGCAATACCACATACACAATATCAATAGCCGGGTTTTGGGCTATTGTATCAAAATTCTGGTAGTTATAAATATTTTTTTCGGGAATGTTGTATTTTTTGGCCCATGCTGCTGCCTTTGATGGTGTGCCTGTAACAATACCTGCCAGGTAACAGTTCTGCGTTTTTTGCAGGGCTGGTGCCAGCTGTCCTCCGCTATAGCTTCCTAAACCAACCAACGCAATTCCCAGCTTTTTACCTGGTTTGGCAATAGCTAGTTGCGACAACATTGGACCAAGCGCCAAAGCGCCAAAACCTACGGATGCATTACGGATAAAATTTCTGCGTGATGATTTAATTGAGGCCATTTTTTGATTAAGTTGAATTAGGTTAATTGAGCCAGATGGGGTATTGCTCCCTAAAACAAGTTAATCCGGGCTTTTGTTTGGTGAATTTAGAAAGCCATATATTTTATAATGGATAGGTAAGATGCTTACCTATCCATTATAAAATTCCTTTAATTTATTTACCAAACGTATAGAAAACAGAAATTGAAAGGTCGTTTGAAATTAATCTGAGATCTACACTATCACCTGTGCTGCTTTGTTGATTGTTTGGGTCTATAGTTTTATAATGGCTATAGTTAAGGTTAGCCAATGTAGCCGATACCCCAACTTTTTTTGATGGATAGTATACCAAACCAAGGTTCACACCGCCATTATAACTATCCGTTTTAAAGTTATCATTACTGCTGGCGTATGTAGGATCATCAAATGTATACTTATGGTTACTCCTATAATAGCCAATATAAGGGCCGGTACGTATTCCTATTTTATCGCCATACATAAAGTATTTCCTTAAAAACAGGTTAGCGCCATACTCTGTTGAATGCTGCCTTGTAGCCATATTGCCACCATTGCTTTGATTGCCTGTAGTATACAACAAACGTGCGCCAATATCCAGCTTATCAGCAATAAAATAACTGTAACCGGGGCCAATAAGAAAACTTGTAAGCTTGCTACTTGAAACTACAGTACCGCCCTGGGCAGTATAAGAGTTATCTGAACTCGAGTGACTGAAACCTAAATCGAGCCCAAGAGTTTGCGAGCCTTTTTCGGTTTGAGCTTTTGAAATTTGAAAAGCCAATAAAAATGCAGGGATTAAAAACAGGATTTTTTTCATGTGGATAATAGTTTATTTGAGCAGTAGGAACGGTATTTATTACCCGATATTTTGCTAAAATGGCTATTATTAAATAAATATTTATTTAAATAAATTGGAATAATATTAACTAAAAAGTGGCGTTTTAACAATCCTGTTTGATAGAGATTAAAATCTTATATATTATTCAACACCCGGTTTAATGACAACTTATCTCCCCTCCAGGTTATCCCTATATTCTTTTAACGATCGTAGTATCGACCTGGCAATTGCATTTTGTCCATCGTTAGAGTTCAGGTAATCTTCATCAGCCGGGTTATTGATAAAACCTGTTTCAACCAAAACTGCCGGCATTCCGCTTTGGGCCAGCACCAGCACACCCTGCTCTTTTACGCCATAACTATGGCGTCCATCGGTCTTTTTAAATTCCCGGTTTATCAGGTCGCCAAACTGGATACTTTGTTTACGATATTTTTGCTGAAAAGCGTTCAATACGATGGTATTCACTACGGCATCATCACCATAGCCATTATATTTATTCTTATAATCCTTTTCTATGTAGATGGCGGCGTTTTCGCGCAGGGCCTCGCGCTGTTCCTGGCTGCGGTGAAAACCATAAACCAGTAATAAAGTACCATGTTCGGTGGCTCTTTTCTGCGGGGATGAGTTACAGTGGATAGATATAAATAAGTTACCATTATTACTGTTGGCTATATCGGTACGCTTATGCAGCTCAATAAAAACATCGGTACTGCGCGTCATTACCGTTTTCACCTCGGGCATTGCATCATTTACCAGGTCGCGCAGTTTTTTGGCAATGCTTAGCGCCACATTCTTTTCTTTTGAATAAGCGCCATGTGCACCGGGATCTTTACCGCCATGACCAGCATCAATAATTACCGTTTTAAATTTAAAGCGGCGGGTAGCCTGATTAGCGCTATCATCCTGTTGCCCAAAGCAATTATTGCCGATAAATAAGCTGATAAAAACACAAAGGAAAGCAGGTATAAGAGTATTTTTTAGGCGGATGGCAGGCATGCAGAATATAAATATATAAGTGTAGGTACGGTAAACATTTTATCTATAAAAGTTATAGTTAAGATATTGTTTGGCGTACATGGTTTAAACGTACGATTAATTTAATTTCGCAAAGGTAGTATTAGTTAGCAAGTTAGCTTTGCGTTGTTTCATAAATTGTTAAAATAATAGTAAATGATAAAAGCAAAACTATTTTCTTTGAGCCTTTAATTTTATATTTATTGCTTAAACATAAACCACTAACTATAAGTTATTATGCAATTAAAGAAGCTATTATTTACCCTTGTCACATCCGTTGCCTTTATTCAAATTGCTTACAGCCAGGAAAAAACACTGCCATACGGCGACAATGCCGCAGCAGGTAAATATTATGATGTACGGGGCATAAAACTATATGCCGAAACTTATGGCAGTGGCAAACCCCTGCTGCTGATTCATGGAAACGGTGATAAAATAAGCGCGTTTAAAAACAATATACCCTATTTTGCTAAAAAATATAAAGTGATAGCTGTTGACAGCCGCGCACATGGCAAATCTGTTGATCCGCGCGATTCTTTAAGTTTTGAGATGATGGCCGATGATTTTGCCGGACTATTGGACGTAATGCACATCGATTCGGCCTACGTAATAGGTTGGAGCGATGGCGGCATCAACGCGCTTGAACTGGCCATGCGTTACCCTAAAAAAGTAATAAAGCTGGCCTCAACAGGTGCAAACCTCTGGCCCGACTCTACAGGGATAGTTCCGAAATTTTGGAAAGGGGAACAGGTGCAATACAACAAAAACAAGAATACAGTTTGGAAAACTGCCAAAGAAAAAAACGACTGGAAGATCTTCCTGCTTGATTGGTTTCAGCCCAACATCAAACTTTCTGAACTAAAGAAAATCCAATGCCCATCGCTCATTATAGCCGGCGATCATGATGTGATCCCCACTGAGCATACGGTTATTATATCGCAAAACATCCCCAAAGCATACCTGTGGATAGTACCCAACTCCGGCCATCCAACGCTCCAGGAACATAAGGATGAATTTAACAAACTGGTTGACGATTTTTTTGAACAACCGTTTAATAAAAGGTAAAGGACTGAACTTAAACAACTTGTTAAGGCTATAACCTGATATTAATAATTATTATTTAAGGTTATAGCCTTATTTCCGTTGTTAGGCGAAGCCTAAACAGCCTTAATCTTTTCAAAAGTGAAGGAATACAACCTCCGTGTACCTTCTCACGCCTCCCTCGCAGCAACTCATGACAGTCCATGACAGTTCCTGTATTACTATTCCCTAAATTAGCTTCGCCAATTTAAACTAATTATTATATGCAAATTATTTTTGGAGTTTTTTTCCATTTTATCGGCGGTTTTGCCTCGGGGAGTTTTTACATTCCCTACAAAAAAATTAAGGGATGGGCCTGGGAAAGCTACTGGATTGTAGGCGGTATTTTTTCCTGGTTCATTGTACCCCCGCTGGCAGCATGGTTAACTATTCCGGGCTTTGCCGATATCATTAGCCATACCAGCACATCCGTTATCGGCTGGACATATTTGATGGGTTTACTTTGGGGCATCGGGGGGCTTACCTATGGTTTGGGGGTTCGCTATTTGGGAGTTTCGTTGGGCAGCACTATTATACTGGGTCTTTGTTCGGTATTTGGCGCGTTGATACCCTCGGTTTATTACGATTTTTTTCCAAAAGCGGGCAAAGATACCTTTAGTATGCTGCTGCATAACCAATGGGGGCAAATGGTATTGTTAGGAATTTTGCTTTGCGTGGTGGGCATCGTTATCTGCGGCAAGGCTGGCATGATGAAAGAAAAAGAACTATCCGCCGATAAAACCATCGCCCAGGAAAATAAAGATTACCGGTTTGGCCTGGGTATCCTGGTTGCCATTGTATCGGGTATATTAAGCGCCTGTTTCAACTTCGGTATCGAGGCAGGTAAATCAATGGCCGATACGGCTAACCAGGTTTGGCAGGTTGCGCATCCAAACCAGGGTAACTTTCTGTTTCAAAACAATGTAACTTATATCATTATACTTTGGGGCGGGTTAACCACCAATTTCATATGGTGTATGGTGCTAAACGCAAGCAACAAAACGTTTGGTAACTATACCGATAAAAAAACACCGCTGCTTAAAAACTACCTGTTTGCAGCATTGGCCGGCACTACCTGGTTCCTGCAGTTCTTTTTCTACGGCATGGGCGAAAGTAAAATGGGCAACGGCGCCAGTTCCTGGATTCTGCACATGGCTTTCATTATACTAATAGCCAATATGTGGGGCCTGGTGCTCAAAGAATGGAAAGGTGTAAGCAAAAAGGCCCTTGCCACCGTAATAACCGGCATAGCCGTGATCATATTATCGGTATTAGTAGTTGGTTACGGTAATTCCATTAAATAACTTATAAATTAAATAAATCATTAATTCACTAACTCAATAATTCACTAATTAAACATATGTCTGTCAAAACAACACAATTTAAGCACGTAAGCTACCTGTGGGATGATGCCAAAGCTGCCGACCTTATAGGTGATGAAGTAGCATTATTAATATACCGATCCAACTTATTGGGCGCCGATCTTAGGCTCACCAATTATGGAGGTGGTAATACCTCCTGCAAAGTGACCTCCAAAGATCCGTTAACCGGCAGTGATGTTGAGGTAATGTGGATTAAAGGCTCGGGTGGCGATATAGGCACACTAAAGAAAAGCGGGTTGGCAGCCCTGTATGTAGATCGCCTGCGGAGCCTCAAAAACGTTTACCGCGGTGTGGAGCATGAAGACGAAATGGTGGAATTGTTTAACCACTGTATTTATGACCTTGCTTCCAAAGCGCCGTCTATAGATACCCCACTACATGGCTTTTTACCCTTTAAACACATCGACCACCTGCACCCCGATGCGGCTATAGCTATCGCGGCAGCTAAAGACGGCAAAAAAATAACCCAGGAATTGTTTAACGGCACCATCGGCTGGGTTGAGTGGAAAAAACCAGGCTTTGAGCTGGGCTTACAGCTAAAGCAATGTTTAGACGAAAATCCGGGCATCCGTGGTATCATGTTGGGCTCGCATGGTTTATTTACCTGGGGTGATACCGCTTACGAAAGCTATATGAACACGCTTGAAGTTATTGAGCGCTGTGCCGAATACCTGGAAGAAAACTATGGTAAAAAGGGCCCTGTTTTTGGCGGGCAAAAAATTGAAAGCCTTGATGAAGCTGGTCGCAAAAAGCAGGCTGCCGCTATTGCCCCTATTCTTCGCGGTTTCTGCTCCAGCCAAAAGCACATGATCGGTCATTTTACAGATGATGCCCGCGTGTTGGAATTTATTAACTCCAACGATCTTGATCGCCTGGCACCATTGGGTACCAGCTGCCCCGATCACTTTTTACGCACCAAGATCAGTCCGTTGGTATTGGACCTTGAACCGGGCGAGGATTTAAGTGATGTAAAAGCATTACAACTACGCCTTATCCCTGCGTTTGAGGCTTACCGCCAGATGTATACCGATTATTACAATACCTGCCGGCATGATAACAGCCCGGCTATAAGAGATACCAACCCGGTGATTATCCTGTATCCGGGAGTTGGTTTGTTCTCGTTCTCCAAAGACAAACAAACCGCCCGTGTAGCTGCCGAGTTTTACACCAACGCCATCAACGTAATGAAGGGCGCCGAAGCAATATCAGAATATACCTCATTACCACGCCAGGAAGCATTTGATATTGAGTACTGGTTGCTTGAAGAAGCAAAATTACAGCGTATGCCAAAACCAAAGGCCCTATCTGGCAAAATAGCCCTCATTACAGGCAGCGCGGGTGGTATAGGCAAAGCCATAGCCAAAAAATTTGTTGACGAAGGTGCAGTTGTAATACTAAACGACATGAACACCGAACGTTTAGACAGCGCAGGTGAAGAATTTAAAAAGCTATACGGCAAAGATTCATACACCACCGCAGTGCTTAATGTAACCAACAGCGAACAGATAACTGCCGCTTTAGAAACTGCTGCTTTGGCTTTCGGAGGGGTTGATATTGTGATAAACAATGCGGGTTTATCCATATCAAAATCAATTGCCGACCATACCGATAAAGATTGGGACCTGCTGTATGATGTATTGGTGAAAGGCCAGTTCTTTATAACCCAGGCCGCCGTTGCCGTGATGAAAAAGCAGGCCATCGGTGGCGATATCATCAACATCGTAAGCAAGAATGCCCTGGTTAGCGGACCAAACAACGCGGGTTACGGATCGGCAAAAGCTGCGCAATTACATTTGAGCCGCTTAAATGCAGCTGAATTAGGTGCCGACAAAATCCGCGTGAACGTGGTAAATCCCGACGCGGTAATAAGTGACAGCAACATATGGGCCGGCGGATGGGCCGAAGGCCGTGCAAAAGCTTATGGCATTACCGTAGCAGAACTGCCTGCTTACTATGCCAAACGTACCTTACTGAACGAGATCATATTACCTGCCGATATCGCCGATGCCTGCTTTGCCTTCACCGGCGGTCTGCTCAACAAATCAACCGGCAACGTGTTGAATGTTGATGGCGGGGTAGCAATGGCTTTTGTGAGGTAGATTTTTGGACGAAGGATTTTTGGACGAAGGATAAAGGACTAAAAAAGCAAGAAGACTTACGAAGTTTTTAAAACTTCGTAAGTCTGGAATAAATTATGTCATTGCGAGGCACGAAGCAATCGCGAACTGTGCAGGGCGAACTTGCATGTTCGCGATTGCCACGTCGTTCCTCCTCGCAATGACATGGTTTTATAACTTATATAGAGGACTAAAATTATAAACCGATAACAATGCAATTAGAGAAGAGCATAATCGAAGAATATAACCATCAGCACAAAGTCGCGCACCAGCGTAAGTTTGATTTTGTTGCGGCTGATGTAAACGGATTGGATACCATCCTAAAAAAGTTAATTGATTTTAATATAGCCATACCAAGCTGGGCTTTGGGTACAGGCGGCACCCGCTTTGGTCGTTTTTCTGGTGGCGGCGAGCCGCGTAGTTTGGAAGAGAAAATTGAAGACGTAGGCCTGATCCACGCTTTAAACAGGAGCAGTAACTCCATTTCCCTGCACATTCCATGGGATATCCCAAAAAATGCTGCCGATATTAAGGCGCATGCCGCCCAGTTAGGTTTGCATTTTGACGCGGTTAACTCCAACACCTTCCAGGACCAGGCATCGCAGGAGCTGAGCTACAAATATGGCTCATTGCACCATGTGGATAAAGCAGTACGCAAACAGGCTATAGCCCACAACATCGAGGTTATAAAATACGGTGTTGAGCTGGATTCAAAAGCATTGTCTGTTTGGTTATCCGATGGATCAAACTTCCCAGGGCAGTTAAATATGCGCGGTGCTTTTGAGCGCACGCTGGAAAGCCTGCAGGAAATTTATGATGCCTTACCTGCCGATTGGAAAGTTTGGGTGGAATATAAACCTTACGAGCCTAATTTTTATTCGACTACGATTGGCGACTGGGGACAATCATACCTCCTTTCTTCAAAATTGGGTAATAAGGCACAAACACTGGTTGATCTTGGTCACCATTTACAGGGTGCCAATATCGAGCAAATTGTATCTCTATTGCTAATGGAAGGCAAGCTGGCGGGTTTCCACTTTAATGACTCCAAATATGGCGACGATGATTTGACCGTTGGCAGTATCAACCCATATCAATTATTCCTGATATTTAACGAACTGGTAGAGGGCATGGATGCCCGCGGCATGAACCACGCCACGGCTATCGGCTGGATGATAGATGCATCGCACAACATAAAAGACCCTATTGAGGATTTAATCCAGTCGGTAGAAGCCATAAAAATAGCCTATGCGCAGGCATTATTGATTGATGCGACGACTTTAAAGCAGGCCCAACAGGATAATGATGTGGTACAGGCCCAGGAAATTTTACAGCATGCCTACCGTACAGATGTTCGATCATTACTGGCAGAGGCACGTTTACGTGCAGGCGGAGCATTAGATCCGCTGGCCTTGTACAGGCAGCAGGCGGTACGTAACCAATTGATAAAAGAACGCGGAGCTAAAGCAGTATCAACCGGATTATAATATGGCGCAAATACCCGTTATAGCTGTTTTTGATGTGGGTAAAACCAATAAGAAGCTATTCCTGTTTGATGAAAACTATAAGATAGTTTTTGAACGGACGGCCCGCTTCATGGAAACCCACGACGAGGATGGCGACCCATGCGAAAACCTCGACAGCCTGCGCTTATCCGTATTTGATTCGCTGCGCGAGATCTTTAAGCATAAGGAGTTTGATTTAAAGGCCGTCAATTTCTCTACCTATGGGGCAAGTTTTGTTTATGTAGATGAAGATGGCAGGCCCTTAACCCCATTATATAATTATCTTAAACCATATCCACCAGAGTTAGGCAGGCAGTTTTACGAAACCTATGGCGATGAAGCCCGGTTTGCCCGCGAAACTGCCTCGCCTGTTTTGGGTAACCTCAACTCAGGTCTTCAATTGTATCGGCTTAAATACCAGCAGCCAGAAGTTTTCAAAAAACTTAAATATGCCCTGCACCTGCCGCAATACATGAGCTACCTGCTCAGCGGCCAGATGGTTACGGATATAACCAGCATAGGCTGCCATACCGCTCTGTGGGATTTTGGGAGCAACAATTACCATCATTGGGTTAATGACGAAGGCATATTGCCCAAAATGGCGCCCTTAAAACCTGCCGACAGCGTGCTGCCTTCTGTGTTTCCGGGCAGTACTTTTTGTGTGGGAGTTGGCTTGCATGATAGTTCTGCGGCGCTTATACCCTACCTGGTGAGCTTTAATATGCCCTTTGTGCTCATATCTACCGGCACATGGTCTATCAGCTTAAACCCTTTTAATCAAACGCCGCTTACTGCCGATGAGCTAAAGAACGATTGCCTTAACTACCTGCAATACAAAGGCAGCCCGGTTAAAGCATCGCGGCTTTTCACCGGCTACGAATACGAACAGCAGGTAAAACGCATTGCTGCCCACTTTAACCAGGACGAGATAAGTTACCGCACCCTCAATTACGATCCGGCAATAGCTGCAAAGCTCAATACACAAACTATACTACACAGCCAAAAACAGGAAGGAGAGTTACAAAAATCTGTTTTTGAACAGCGCAATCTAAGTGACTTTAGTACTGATATTGAAGCTTACCATCAATTGATGATAGATATAGTTAACCAACAAACCATATCAACCAATTATGTGCTACAAGGATGCAAAGTACAAAGGATTTTTGTTGACGGTGGGTTTAGTAAAAACAGTGTGTTTATGCACCTGCTGGCACTTGCATTTCCGCAGTTAGAGGTTTATGCGGCTTCAATGGCACAGGCTACGGCTGTAGGCACCGCACTGGCCATTCACCAATGCTGGAATAGTAAAGCGCTGCCGCATGATTTGATTGAGTTGAAATATTATTCGGGAGTGCAAAATGAGGTGGTGTGATCTGCTCATTGTCATTGACGTAAAGGCATGGAGCAATCGCAAACTGAGCATACACGTTCGATCCGTCGGCGAAAGACTTACGAAGTTTTAAAAACTTCGTAAGTCTGGGATTTTGCGACTTATCATAGGTACATGAGACGGTACATGAGACGCATGATTACCACGCTCAATGACATTTTTTGATTACATCCCTCTTATCAAACCCACAATATCTGCAACAACTTCGGCATCCTTAATGATTCGATCATGTCCGGGACCAGTATATTCATGTGTAATAACCTCAGGATTAACGCTCAAAAATTCCCGGAGGTAATCATAAGGCGAAACTTTATCCTCCTTATCAAAAGCCAGCCAATGCTTTAGCGCAGCATTGCCTATATATTTATCATCAATGTCAAAATAAGAAGCATCCATACCAAACAGTTCTTCAAAGCTTTCAAAAAACTTATCCTGTGCCGATACAGGCACTTCGGCAGCATCCATAGTGGCTATAAAGTTTTGTTTAAGCTTAATAAGCGGCGCAATACTAATCTGCAATGCAGGCTTAATACCAGTTTCGTTAATGGCAATTACATTAGCCATGGCCCCAAGCGAATGCCCAATCATTATATCAGGAGCACCATAGGTTTTAATAACCTCTTCGGCGGCTTTTGAAAAAAGTATCAGGTTGGATAATTCCCCTTCTGAACTGGCATTACCCGGCGCATCAAAAGCAATAATCTGCAAATCTTTAATGGTTTTTAAAGCTGCTATCATTTCATCAAAATCAATTGCTTTTGAACCCCATCCATGTGTAATAAGTACTTTTTTACTGCCATCCCCCCATATAAAACCGTTAAATTTTAATGCCGACCTGCTAAAATGAGGATCATAAACCTCAAGGCTAAACTTAGTGGCTTCATCCAGCAAAGTTTGTTGCTGCAACCTTGTCTGCATTTTTGGCGGATAGCAGATGAGCTGCCAAAGCATATCGGTAAGATCCTGATTTTCTTTGTTCTCTAATGCCAGGATTTGTTGGTGCAACAATTTTAGTTTCTTCATGAAGCGACAGTGTATTAGGGGGCTAAGGTAGGGAAGTGTTGTTACATTAGAAAAACTGCTATCTCGGCATCGCGAAGATTCATTCCGTGAATTATGCAAGTCGTATTTGTATGACGTATAATAGATGCTTCACTTGGTTCTGCATGACAAAAAAATCAAAAGCCCTCTCCTTTGGAGACGATTTGGGTGGGGCTTTTACTTCCTACCCAACCACAACAAAGCATTTATAAGCAACTGGTTCTGCGTATCATTATCAAATGTTTGGGATAATGATTTATCTGTTCCGCCATCATAGTCCATATCGTTGTGACCCATGTTAAAATAAACCATACGGTATTTTTTATTGATCCATACCACAGGATAGTAACCACTGTGCCAGATTTCATGCGGCTTTGGTCCGGTACCCAACGGAAAACTGGTTGAGTCGATAGATAATAAGATATCAATATCCGGATTTTTACGCAGGTCATGCTCCCATCGGTACCACTCATTTGGTTGTGTTTTGAAGGTTGCTGGCAAACCTTTGGTTACGGGATGTTTGGCATCCGCTACCCGTAAAATAGCCGATGTAGGGTGCCAGGTATTACTTACATACTGGCCCGATCCCAGGAACTCATTATGGTACCAATCCCAATTTTGCGGATAATCCGACGGCGTAAGCGCGAATGCAGAGAAATGGAAGCCCATCCAGGCGCCGCCATTTTTCATGTATTGCTCAAATGCAGCCCGTTGTGCAGGATCATCCGGCCGGGTATCTAAAAACAGCACCACCTGGTATCTGGCCAAAAAATGCTGATTCATGTTGCCCCAGTTATTGGTAGAATCGTAGGTAAAATTGTATTTTTTGCCCATCTCCGGGAAACGCTTATTAGCTTCGTGCACAAAACTGATATGCGCCTTATCATTTCGGCCGGTGTAAAAGGCAATCACTTTAAAAGGTTTTTTGTTTTGTGCAGCGGCAGTGTAAAAGTTTAAACAAATTATACAAAACGCAATTACCGGCGCTGTAATTTTTGAAATGCGGGTGGTCATGGTTATTGGTTGCTGATTGTTGTGTAAAACTAAACCATTTTAAATTAATGTGGAATGTGGGATGAGCGGTAGAGGCCCATAGACCATTGTCCATAGCCAAAATCATCGTAGTAAACCCAAAAATCACACTAATCGGTGAAATCATAATCAATCGGCGAAATCCATTTCAAAAAAAAACAGCCGTTGCATTACGGCAAACGGCTGCTCCTAAGTTACTGCCCCTGATTACATAACTTATTATTCAAAAGTATAGCAGCAGAATTATAATAATGCAAGGGATATTACTGAATTATCATTCGGGATTTACTTGTTTTATATTGAGGATTTTACGCACCAGGTTACTCCTACTATAAAAGCTGCAAGCCAATTTATTGATTTTAAACTGTATATATTAAAATAAAAATGCCCGGTTCAAAACACCAGGCATAATATATTAAAATAGGTACATAAATTGGGGGCAAATATATAAGCCATATTACGGGCTTTTTTTTTACTGCCTTATAGTGAATATCCTTAGGCCGCGGAAATATTATTGACTTTTTGCTGTTTTTGATTGTACCAGATGCCAATTGTACAAATAGCTATACTCAGCAACAAAAAAAACTCGATGTAAATATGGATAAAAGGGATGCCTTGCGAGGTAGATACAAACATCGAAGAAAGATCTGGCAGCAGTAAACCCAATAAAGGAAAGCCGGCGAATATTCTGAAAATTTTTAATTCTTCCATACTTAATCATTTAATAAGCACAATATACAACTTCAGGGAGTAAAAAGCAAATATTATAAGTAAAAAGAAAGTATTATTTTCTTTACGCTTAAATTAATGCAAAAAAACTTTAGTTGGGTATATTATAAATAAGTTATAAACCTAAGTGATCTTCAATGCCTTTGCCTATTTGCTGCAGCGGTATTTGATGATCACCAAAACGGTGTTCTATAACCTCCCAACCATGAAAACTTGTTTTGGTGATGATATGAAACGAGGAGTGATTAAAAACATTATAGATAGCTTTACCCGTTGTTGCCCTGATAATCTTATATATTTTTTGATTAACTGCTAACTCAAAAGATTCCATAATAATGTTTACACAAACATATATGGTAATATACTTAGAAACAAGTACTAAACTACCCGTATTTTAACCCATTGTAAACCCGGTGTTTTAACGGATACAAAACCGGTAAATTAAAAAGGCATAGCCCTAACCAGCTCAAGCATATTTTGGCGTACTGCCGGGTCGTTATCTATAATTTGCTCCAGTTCGGTATCTGATGCTACATAAACAATTACAAAATTGCGGCCCTGGTTCCAAAAGTCGCCGCGTAATAATACTTTACCTATTTTTTTAAGATTTTCATAATAGCTAACGCGCTCGGTAATACAGGGTTCATTATAGTTAGTTTCTTTTTCTTCAAAAAACAGCATCACATGATGCGGATTTTTATAGGCTGATGCTGGTATCATAACAAGATGATTATGTATTTAATACTTAATTAGTTATTGCAGGTTACCTCGGTAAGTATATTACCAGGGGCATTAAAATAAAAGCCATAACCACCACGCATATTTGCAGGGGCCTGTTCGGCAGCAAAGCCACCGGCTAAAAGGCGGTTATATACGTCGGTAACATCCTGGCGGCTCTCAAGCAGGAAACCAACGTGAAATGCATCCGGAAAAGTACTGTTACCATTTCGGTTAAAATTGTTAGCCATTAGTACAAGTGTAAAGCCATCGATACCCTGTAATATGGCAATTAAGTTATCGCCCTTTTTTTCGGTACATTTAAAATTAAAGTACTGTTCAAAAAAACTGCTGCTGGCCGCAACATCGCTTACCGGCAGGTTGATATGGTTTAATTTCATAATTATATATCTTTAATAAATTAGCGTTCGCATTTTATCAGTTCAATTTTTTAAGGTTTTAGTGCTTTTATAACCAATTGCAGGGCTTGCATCATCAGGTCGTCATTCAATTCAAAGTTTCCGTTTGCATAACTGCGGCCCTGGTAGTGAAATTTTATAAGCTGGTATAAGGGCGCAAAGGCTATTGACCAGTATACTTCAAAAGGCAATTGAATTAATTGCTTTTTCTCCATGGCATTTTGCACAAATGGCCCCAATATCGACCCAAAATTGTTGGTGAGCATTTTACTTACCTCTTCGTAATAATGGGTGTATCGCATAATCTCAATAAATTCCATTTCCAGCGGGAAACTTATAAAGTATGTCATTCGGTTACGCCATTGCATTTTAAGCCCATCGGCAAAGTCCATTTCGGGTAAAAAGTTTTTAAAGCTATATTCCATCATTTTATTTGCCACTTCTATACACAATTTAATGATCAGGTCGTCCTTATCCTTATAATATATATAAATGGTAGCCGGCGAAACACCAGCGGCTTTCGCCAGTTTGTTAACGCCAAATCCGTCCAGCCCTTGCGCTGCTATCATTTCAATGGCTTTTTGGCGTATAAGCAGTTCTTTATTTTCGTCGCGTGGTCGCATAGTACAAATATAAGTGAGCGTTCGCTTATTTAAAAATAAATTTTTCTTTTCTTTTTTCGTCAAGGTTTCTTAGTCATAATTCCCTATTCATCAAAACCAGTTGCACTTAAGTTTTTATGCCGATTTGTTAAAGATTCACCTTCCTTTTTAGGCTGATAAAAAAAGTAACCAAAAAGAAAACAAAGCAACCCAAAATTTGTATTATAGTTAATTTTGATTTTTATATAAATTATAACAAAATAATACCTACCTTAGCATAATCATACTAAATGTTAATAATTATGGAAAAATTAATAATATTGAGAATGTTTTTCTGCTTCCCTTTATTTGGGTTGCTGCTTCCGGATGCCGGAATTTTCCTTTCAAGCAATTCGGGGAGAATTCCCCCAATCCGTCTTGGCATTGAAATTGGATTAATCCTATGCATTTTGATTTGTACTGCTGCTATTACTTATGGCAAAAAACGCAATCAAATTATGCAGGGCAAAGAAAACGGGGCATCATATTCGTAGCAGGCAACATCTTTACTCAAACTCTCCGGCTTAAAGTAATTTATGATGTTTTATACAAATGGGGCTATTATGCCCCAAATTTCTACTACCATTTTTTTCAATTTGCATTATAATGTAAATTAGGTGCCTTTCCTTTCGGTATGGCCTTTGCTATAGCAGTATTGGTTTTTTATGGATATTTGATCAACCGCTATTTCATAAAATGAAAAAAATCTTATTCCTTATACTTTTTCCACTATCTACCGTTGCCCAAACAGCAAGTACCTATATTCAAAATGGAAATGCAAAGGCCACTATAAATGATTACAGGGGTGCTATCGAAAACTTTACCCGGGCCATTCAGTTAAATGACAAAAACAGCGATGCATACTTTTATCGTGCCAATGCCAATGGAAACCTGAAAGATTATAAAGCGGCCATTGCCGATTATTCCAAAACATTATCGCTTAAACCCGATTTCACTACGGCCTACTACTATAAAGCCAACGCCGAAAGCAGCATACAGGATTACCAGGCTGCCATTGCCGATTTTAATCATGCTATTGCAATCGGCCCGAAAACCGGCGAGATGTACCTGTATCGCGGTAACGCAAAATCAAATTTGAACGATAATGCAGGCGCAATTGCCGATTTTACCCTTGCCTTACAATTTGCGCCTGATAATGCCGAAATTTATGAATATCGCGGGCTTGCCAAAAATAACAAGGGCAATTATGCTGCCGCTATTGATGATTACAACATTGCTATCAAACTAAATCCACAAAAACCGGCAGTTTACCAATACCGCGCAGGTTCAAAAGCCAGCATGGGTGATAAGGAAGGGGCTATAGTCGACTATACTACAGCAATTACCATGAATCCACAAAATGCAGAAGCTTACCTTTATCGCGGGAATGCCAGGGCTGATATCCATGACTACAAAGGAGCGGTTGATGATTATAAAAAAGCAGCGTCCTTAAATGCCGGGCTCAAAAATGTATTCTTATACCTTGCCAATGCCGAAAACAATATGGGCAATAGCCCCGGCGCACTCGATTATTTTAATAAATTAATTAATCAGCACCCACAACTTAGCGAGCCTTACCTTTACCGTGGCCTGGTTGAAAGTAATATGAGGGCATATGATAAGGCAACAGCAGATTTTAATAAATCAATATCACTTGGTAACAAAACTTCAGAAGCTTATCAAAGCCGCTCCTATGCAAAACTCTCAATGAAGGATGCTCCCGGAGCTAAGCTCGATGCAGATACAGCTATTTCCCTGGACCCTAAAAGTTTAAATGCGTATATAGGTCGCAGTAAGGCAAAACTGGCCATGAAGGATACAACCGGCGTAATGGCCGACCTGGCTTTAGCTATAGCAATCAACAATAAAAGCGACGAAGCCTACTTAGTACGCGGCGATACCCATCGTGACCTTGGCGATATAACTGCCGCTATTAACGATTATACCAAAGCCCTACAAATAAACCCCTATTATACCTATGCCTACTTAAACCGCGCTATAGAAAAAGATAAAATGAATGACAAGGCGGGTGCAGTAAAGGATTTTGAAAAACTGATATCCATTGCACCTAAAAAAGAGGAAGCATATGTCCGTTTAGGTAAAGTGGTTAATTTTTATAAATACACAACAAACGGTGTGCAGTTATTTACTGCAGCCATAGCGCTAAACCCGGCGAATTCAAATTTTTATCTTTATCGCGGCGAGGCGAAAGCCAATGCAGGTGACACCAAAGGCGCCATGGCCGATTTTGATACAGGTTTAATTAAAGACCCTAAAAATACGGCTATATTATTAAAACGAGGATTACTCAAAGTTGGCAATGATGATTATACAGGGGCCTTGGCCGATTATAATACATTTATTAAGATCGATTCTGTTTCTGATGTTTCAGCATTAGCTTACCAAAACAGGGGTTATTTATTATCGAAAAAAGGGAATTATAAAGCGGCGATGCAAGATCTGGATAAGGCCGTTTCTATTTTCTCAAATGATGAAACCTTCTTATTCAGGGGTGATGTTAAACTGGCTTTAAAGGATTACGCAGGTGCAGCGGATGACTACCATAACGCTATTTACCTTAACCCAACTTATGCAAGGGCTTTGGCACACAGCGGCATTGCCAAAAGCTATTTGGGTGATGCACAAGGCCTTACTGATGATTTTGCAGCTGCTCTAAAAGCCGACCCTAACAGCGCTGATACTTATATTGACCGTGGCGCTGCAAAACTAAACCTGAAAGATGCAGCCGGCGCCGTTGCCGATTGCAACCTGGCGTTAAAGCTTAGTTTAAAAAACTCAAGAGCCTATTTACAGCGGGGGCTTGCCAAAATAGCGCTTAACGACAAGGCCGGCGCCTGTGCCGATATGAACAAGGCTGTTGAACTGGGCTCAAAAGAAGCCCCTGCGTCTATTGCAAAATATTGCAAGTAGGAGTTTCAGATAAAGGATTTTTAGACGAAGGACTTTCGGACAAAAGCTTAGATATCGCAAAAAAAGGTCTGGCTCGTAACAAGCCAGACCTTTTTTGTAATATACTTTTCTATGTCCTTTATCCGAAAATCCTTTGTCCTTTGTCTAAAAATCCTTCTTCCAAAAATCAATCAAACTGCTTTCCTATCGCTGCTCTGTAGCTGTGCCTTAAGTTCTTTAAGTTCCATTTCATAGGCGCGCATGCGGGCCTGTAAAATATCCACTTCGGTACGCATCATTTGTATTTCAGTTATCAGCTTGGCCGACTCGGGTTTGTTGATCTTTTTTTCGCCGCTGCCAAGGATAAGCCATTCGGGGGAATATTTGAGCTGGAAACAAAGTTTACGGATAAGATAATAACTGATGTCCTGCTTTTTATTAATCACCTTGCTAATAAAACCCTGATCAACACCGATAGCACCAGCCAAACCCAACTGACCTCCGTGCTCCTGCACTATTACTTTTAACCGTTTTATTATTGCTTCATCAGACATATGTGGCTGCAATAATAATCATTTTGTTTAATTGTTTATTGGTTCAATTACTCATTAGTTCTTTAATGCCTAATGATATATTATATCAATAATCTACCCAGCCAAAAAACCTGATTAAGCTATTTATGTCACAAAAAATTATCCGGGCTTTTTAAACCAGAAACATATAAACCGTTATATCAAACATGAAAAGCCTGCCCCAATAACCTAATTAATCCCGATGATGAATAAATTACTTTTGTACGGCCTCTGCCTTGCGCAGTAATTCGTTAAGGTGTTTGTTGAAAATATCGATGCTGATACGGCCGGCTTTATAATCGGCTGTTGATTTATGGAATTGCTGCTCTATGTTCGCATCAGCATTACTGAGTACTTTATTCAATCTTTCTAATTTTTGCCCCATGCTTTGCATCATCAGCAATGGTTCAACATCACGGGTCTTACTTAGTGTTTTTTTCACTTTATTACGCTGCTGTTTATCAAAGTGTAATATCAAAAACACTGCTACCGATCCAATAATTACAAAAAAATAAAAAGAATCCATAAAATTAACTTAAAGTTGTTTACAGTATCGTTTATTACGACGCTTGTTGATGATAGGTTACAGCTATTTTTAAACAAATACTTCAATACGTTTACCTAAAATTACACTGCATCTTCCTTTTTGATAAAGTCGACAGCGATCTTCCTGCTCACCACATTGTAATTTATACTTTTGCACTTTTAAATTCCGGTTTAAAAAGCGGTACTTTGTGGCACATTAATTGGCATGCAAAACCAAACACCGCTTTAAAACCCTTATAATATTATGAAACCAGGAGACAAGGTAATTTGCATTAACGACAAGATAGATCCGGAAAAAAGCGAAGAAATAAGACGCGACTTTGAGATCTGGATCACCAGGGATAAGGAATACACCATCCGCGAGATATTAGATAACAATGGCATTGTTACCGGGGTATTATTAGATGAAGTGCACAATTTCCCTAAGTTTTTTAAACTAATTAACCGTTTCCAGGAACCGGCGTTTGCCCAATGGCGTTTCCGCAAGCTTAACTACGCCAGTCAACCTGCAGAAGCCATAAGCGAAGTAGAAGAACTGGTAGAACAACTGGAGCAGGAAAAACAGCAGGTGAAGGTAAAGTAGACTTTCTTTTTCGGGCAAAGACACTAAGCTTGCCCTTTTTTCTTTCTTTGCAACTTCATATCGTTACATGAAATGCTTTAACCCGCAACCTTTGTTTGGTTAAAATAAGTTAAACACTTGCGCAAACAATTTCGGCACCGGATATTTATATAATTATAAAACCCGATGCCGAAATGAAAAAATCACCTGCCTTAATCCTGTTTTCAATTTTTATAGCTGTAATATCAGCTTGTAATAGTCCGTCAAAAAGCCCTTCATCCGATCCAGTAAAAGTGCAAAGCAATGGTGTGAATGTTGCTTATACTGATAGCGGCAAAGGCGATACTACACTACTGTTTGTACACGGATGGTGTATTAACCAAAGTTACTTTACAGACCAGATTGATGCCTTTGGTAAAAGATACCGGGTAGTTACTATTGACCTGCCTGGCTTTGGTGAATCGGGTAAAAACCGAAATTCGTGGACCGTTGCTGACTTTGGGAAAGACGTTACCGCCGTAATTAACCAATTGAATTTGCAACATGTAATTCTCATTGGCCATTCCATGTCGGGCGCTATTGTAGTACAGGCTAAATTAGACGCGCCGGATAAAGTTATCGGACTTGTAGGCATCGATAATTTTAAAGAATATAGTACAGAACCAGAAAGCCAGCAATCAAAAGCAGAATTTGCCGCCGTTATAACCGCGCTTAAAAAGGACTTTAAAAAAGTAGTTTCTGGCTATTTTATTAAATACCTGTTTTACAAAACTACCGACACCGCCCTGCGTAAACGCATACTTAATGATGTTACCCATACCGATAGCGCTATTGCTATTGCCTGCATAGAAGACAACAACAGCTTTAACACGGCAGCGAAACTAAAAGAGGCCAAAATGAAAATTCACCTTATCAATAGCGATAATACGCCTAATGATACCACCGGTTTTATTAAAAATGGCATCCCCTATCAACTATTGGTTGTGCATACCACCGGCCACTTCCCCATGGCCGAAAAACCAAAGGAGTTTAATGAGCTTTTGCAAAAAGCAATTGATGATATAAAAAAGTAATTAGCAGATAGATAGTTATGACCAAACGTGTTGCGGTTGACTTTATTTGAAAGTTGGTTTTTTTATGCACACAATGCCATTTAGCATATGTTATTCATAACTTCCGGCTGCCTCGGTTTCTACAAGCTGGGTAAGTATAGCTTTTAAGGTAGCCTCACGAGCCCATTGCTGCTCTATGTTTGAGGCATCCTCCTGGTACCATTTGAGGGGAGTATTTATTTCGATACGTGCCCTGTAAACAAAATTTTTGGTTGGATGCATTTTACTCCCCTCGTAGCTGTTAAGATTTTCGCCTTTAATTATTTTAGCAAATTCGCGTGCTTTGATATCCAGCTGCAGGCATTCATCAAGCGAATTTTTAAAATCCTGTTTGTCCTCCAGCCAAAGTGTTAGGATTTCATCGTTAAGGTCGTGGTCTGCAATAGCTATCCGGCTGTAATCATAGTCAACAGAGATAATCATCCACCAAAGCTGGTCTTTTAATTTTTGTGCGATTTTCATTTTATTTGTTTTTTAGTTTATTTATTCATCAGTTTATTGGTCTTAACGGGGGTAACCTTTTAACCGCCTGCGTACCGGCAAAGCTTACCTGAAAGTGGGCATCCAGCCCGGGAGGTACTTTTGTATGGCAACAATCTCTTTATCAAGTTTTTTGCAGGCCGCCTGGTAAGCCAGGTAGCGCAAAAGCGGTTCATGCTGGCAGGTATCATCATTGGGTATACATGAATATTGGGCACTGTTAGTTTCTTCCTGTTGAATGGCTGAGTAAGCTATATGCATTTTTTTGTGTAATTAGTTAAAGCTTTTTTCTTTATTTCCGTATACAGTATCTCTGTATTAATTTTCTTTATATTCTGTGTAATAAAATTTGTTTTTTACTAAATTTATATTACTTTAGTAAATCCCAACGGAACAAATATAAAGAATAATCTTTATAATAATCAAGAAAAATCTTTAAATAATTATCATCATGGATAATGTATCAAAACCCGGTAAAATCAAAACCATTCGCCCGGAAACCCTGGAGTTTATTATTCTTTATAACCAACTCAGGGGGAAGGCTTTTACGGGTAACGCACAACTTGCCGAGGTGCTGGGCTTTAATTCACCCAGTTCTATTACCGAAATTGTAAAAAGCAGGCAAAATATCGATCCTGAAAAATTCAGAATTTTTAAAGAAAAATATAAAGATTTTTTACACGCTAAAAAAACCACAACAAATCAAGAAAATAATACAGTAAATAAAGCAGAGGAGGGGATTCCGATGTTCGAAATTATAGCCACCGCGTCGGGTGTAGAAGTGTATAATGATATAAATGATTCGCACCCGGTTGGGCGTATGAACTTTCCGGGTATTGAAGATTGCGATTTTGCCTTACCTGTTTGGGGGCACTCGATGTACCCTTACCTGGAGAACGGCTGCTGGGTAGCCCTAAAGATCATCCACGATAAAAAGATATTGCCCGGAGAAGTTTATTATATTGAATGGGGCGATTACCGCATGTACAAACGCCTGCTTGCCGGCGATACACCGGATGAAGTAATAGCACACTCCGATAACACTACCGAAATGGTTGGCAACCGCCTTAAGTATGCCCCCTTCCCTATTAATGTAGCCGACATAAAAAAACTTTGCCTGGTTAAGGATATTCATAAAAAACACAATCATTAGCCCCCCAGCCCCCTAAAGGGGGAGTTTTTTTGATTGCTTATTCAATTCTCCTCCCTGAGGGGGCCGGATGGATTCTCTATTCTGAATATCATACAATCTATATCTGTTTTTAAGCTCTCAATAAGCTCTTCTAATTCGGTTTTTGATAAATCATCCCTAAAGTCGCTCTGCCTGGTGTTATTGATATACTGCAAATAGGTGCCGACCATGAGGTTGTGTTTTTTATTAAGGCGATCGCCATCATAAGCAATCATTTTAAACAAATGGTCAAGGTGCGCATAGTAATTGCGTTTAGTCAGACCTTCAATATCAACCGATTCCCGCTTAAGTTTCCTCAAAAATTCGTCGGGGCTCATAATTTATTATTTATGTTAAAAATTTGCTGCATATACACCCACGTAAATATATGAACAATAGGAAAAAACACCCACTATTTGCAAGCTATTTTATAATAATTACAAATACTATCGGTTGAAGAAATAAATAATCCTAAAAATTATAAAGTATCTTAATATTTAAAACACCTTAATTATTTTTGTTGTTATTAATAAATATTCACAACATATGGCAATCAACGTTCTACACTTCGTTACCCGCCAGCTAAGCGTTGGCAATACACTACAGAATATTGTTTTTTACGCACTGTTGTTATTTTTATTTTGTTTAATAATTGCTCAGCTTCAAACAAAACATAAGCATTCAAAACAACGTTCAATCGCCAAATAAGCTTTATTTTGTTTTGCAAATTGTACCCGCTGCTTTAGGCATTAAGATCACGGTGAACATTATCAGCACTAATAAAATAGCTCAGCAACCCTCATTTGCCTGGTATTTATTAACATTTTGCCATTTTATTAACAATGCATTAAATTTTTACAGTCAATATCCTTATATTTAGTACAACCAAATGCCGCAGCCAACTCGCACACTGCGCCTAAATTATAAACGCTGAGAAAGAAATAAGATGGAACCTGTAATGACGCTTGTAATTGCCGCAATTGTTGCCGCTATACTTTTAGTTATGTTTAATAAACAGCAAGTAAACAAGGTAAGTAATAACCTGTACGCCGATGATGTGCAGCAACTTTACCTGCTTACTGCAGCAGAGTATAAAATTAACGCCTTAGAAAAGCTGCAACAACTAAATATTGACCATGAGCTGGCCAAATTAACTACCGCATTCAAAAGTGGAGAGATCCAGTTAAACGAACTTAATAAAGGGCTCGACTATTTATTAAATGAATTTAATGTATCAGACCTTGCCCAGGCCTGCTAAATTTAATGTATTAAATCAGCCGGTAGCTTTGTAAAGCTGCTTGGTTTAGTTTAATATAAATAAACCGTCGTTGCGAGGTATAAAATCCGAGAGAATCTGAAGGGTAAATGACGTTGCCAAAAGGGCTGTCATGCTGAGTTGTAAAATTTAGCGAAACTCTGAAGGGGAAATGACGTTTTAAAAGGTTTGTCATCCTGAACGGAGTGAAGGATCTATTCGCAGACTGTACAGGGCGAAGAAGCATAGCGGAGAGTAGATCCTTCACTCCGTTCAGGATGACAAAAAGGTTTTTTTTTAAAACACGTCATGGGTAGTCCGTCGAAGCAAAGTGGGCAAAGGCCTATTCGCGCGACCCTTCGACAGGCTGCCATTGACAAGTCTACAACTTACTGATTATCAATACTAAAAAAATGTCATTTTCAATGCGATTATTTGCAAGCAAATAAAGGTTACTCAGGATGACAGGCCGTTTTCCGGAAGATATACAGCCAACGTTAACAACCCAATTCCCGGGCATAAAAAAAGCCGGACATGCCGGCTTATACTTAAAGAATAATAATTTTTTATTCGTTGTTAGTTACGTCTGAAACCGCCTTTGCCACCGCCGCTGTTACCACCGCCGTTAAACCCAGGACCTTTATCTTCGGCTATATTAACCGTTATCCTGCGTCCGTAATAACTTGCACCATTCATACACCTAATCGCCTCTTTCGCTTCGTTATCGTTCACCATCTCCACAAACCCAAAACCCTTACTCTCTTTTGTTTCGCGGTCTTTAATGATCCTGAGCGATTTTACCGGCCCAAAGTCACCAAAAACAGCTGTTAATTCGGCCTCATCTACTTCTAAAGGAAGCCCTGCAATAAATACTTTCATCAATGTCTTTAAAATTTGGATAAAGGTACAAAAAATTGAGGGCATTTTAGTAGCCGCCGGAGTAAATAGACGGGTTGCAACGGATTTTTTACCTTTAAATTACGCAATGGGTTTTGGCTTATAACGCAGGTAAACCTGCTGATATGTAAAGGTATTTTTATTTAAGCTGAAGCTCAAAACTACCTTCAACCCTGTAAAACGGAGAGTTTTCTTTATCGTCCTTAGCTAAAAAAGTAAAGAAGCTTCCTTTAGCTATTGTGTTATCCTTATTGTATTTATTCAAAGTTATTTTCCCCGATTCGTCTTTTCCAACAAATTGGGTTAAAGTGTATTGCAGCAAAGGTTTTTTTTCGTCAACCGTAAAAAGAAACTGGCTTCCGGCTACCTTGCTGTTAATATTGGCAGATGCAAAACCTTCGGAGCTTATTCCAAAACTCATGGTATGCGCCTTATTAATGGCGGTAATTCCAAAATACTTATTATCGCCATTGTGCACATTGATAAAAGCTATTGAATCTGTTGAAGCATCAAATGTATAGGTTGAATCTTCAATAGTTACTTTCAATATACCTTTTCCGGCTAAGAAGTTTCCGGGAGCATTTTTTATACCTAATGATACACTATCGGCGGCAGTGGCGGTTTTAGCAGTTTCCATACCTTTCACACTCTCATCTTTCTGACAGGACGAAACCATCACCGAAATGAGCAAAATGAATGAAATGAACCACTTAGTAAACCTTATACTGTTCATATAGTATATTGTATGGCTAAAGCTAATAATAAAAACTTTAAAAATTTATCAACACAATAAATTTAATAAACATTTAACACTTTTTAACCACTGTGGATAAATACAGCCGAAATTATTACTGTTAAGTTATATTTCAAAAACCCACAACAACCACGTCATTGCGAGTGGTAAAATTTCACGAAACTCTGAAGGGGAAATGACGTTTTAAAAAGTTTGTCATCCTGAACGCAGTGAAGGATCTATTCGCAGACTGTACAGGGCGAAGAGGCATGGCGAATAATAGATGCTTCACTACGTTCAGCATGACAAAAGGCTTTTTTTTGCAAACTTGTCATGAGTAGGCACGAAGCAATCCCTAACTATGCAGATCGGATTTGCAGAGCTACTCTGTAAGGTGGGGATTGCTTCGTACCTCGCAATGACGGTATGTTTTTTTTATCTCTAAACAGCTTTTAAGAAAAAACTTGCAAATCAATTGCGCCTTTGCGTGAAAAATCTCTTAACGTGCTACCGGTTTAGCAACATCAGCACTAAAATACCTCACCCACATTGATAAATAAACCGCGTGAGCCTTCGCGGCCAAAACCATAATCGATAGCTATATTGGTTTTTGATACTTTGTTAAGTTTAACACGCAGGCCCGGGCCAAAGGCGGGTTGTATCGCCTGCAGCCTGCTGCCCGGCGCTGCCGAAAAAGATTGCCCGTTTACAAACAGCACACCGCCTAATAAGCCATTCCGGCTTATTTTAAAACGGTATTCGCTTTCAAGATATACCATTTGCGCGCCCCTGAACCTCCCCTGTATATAACCCCGTCCGGTGGTAAAACCAGGATCGTGCCCGGTAGCCGGCAGATCAAGATAGGCCGGCCGGCCGCTAAGCACCAGCCAGTTGTACGACCAAAAGGCAATTACATTATCTGAATTTGCAGGCAACCGGTAATACTTTCGTACATCAATAATTAACGATCGCCACGGCGTAGTGCTCCCCAGGAAAGTAAAGTTATCACGATAATTTATTAGGGTATAAAAGCCGCGCGATGGATTAATAGAGTTATCGCGACTATCAAACAAGGTACTAAAGGTCACCCCTGTTGATATGGCACGGGATACAGGTCCGTACCGCTCATAATCTGATACACCTCCATTTAACTGCCCTTTTTCGGCCATATTCCAGCGATCATCAAAAATATACCCAAGGCCTGCAAAAAAATTGCCGCCAATATTCCGTAGTACAGTTTCATTAAACCTAAAAAACGAGTAAACAAGCGGGTTCTCATTGTGTATATCTGATTGGGAGCCCAGGCCAAAACTGCTTTGAGGGTATTTGTAAAACCTTAAATCGCCAATAAAAGCGTATTGATTACCTTTTGTATAGATGTTGGATTGCAGCGGAATGATCACCTGCTTTTTTTGAGTATAGGCAGGATTTATGGTTATGGTAGATATGCGCGCCTCCGGGCTGGTGCGAAAAGCTATATTGCCCGAAATAGTAGCGGCCAGGCCTGTTTGCAATGTATAACCAACAGCCGGCAAAATAGACAAAACAGGCTTTGTGGTAATTGAATCAACCTTTACCTGCTTGTCTGTTTTAACAAAAGCAGCTTTTATAACATCAAATATATCTTTTTCATAAGCCGTATCAGCGGGGGCAGCAACAAGGGTATCCTTTAGCTTCGACTTACCAATGGGGATGTACTTTTTATCCTGCGCGTACAATACCGTGCAACTTAACAACAGAACGATGAGCACAAAGCTAACATTGAATATTTTTTTGCCAGCCATTATTATTTGGCATTTTAAAGTTAGGTAACGTTGCAAGTATAAAATAATTAACCAATTTACCGGCAAGCGGTTTTTATTTTTCATAAATCTGCCGGTATATCAGGTTACCTACCCGCTTCCTGTAATGGTAGGCATCGCTGTTGTAATTATACTTATTGGCGGTTATGCTGTTTATGCCCGAATAATCATAAACGTTCGCGGCGGTAAACATCTGGTTAAGCGCCTGGAGGTCGCGTGGGTTTATCTTAATCTGGTCATACAATGGCGCTATAACAATTTTGTATACGGTATTGTGTTTTTTTAATAAGGCAGCAATTTTAAGTAAAAAGGGATACTGTATCATGTCAATCTGCCGTACGGCATACTGTTGTTGAGATGGTCGCTTATAAAAAATGGTGTCGGTATTCTTGTAGTAATTAGCCGAATCGAGCGTAATGGACAATTCCGAATTAGGCGTCCAATCGTTAGTCACCGGATCGGGATCGCCGCTGGCCATACCTGCAAAACCTGTCATGTAAGTCCTTTGCTTGTGAAAAAGTGTATAATCTACGCTGGTTATAAACAGCCGGGGTGTTTTTAAATAGTACAGGTAATCTTTTTTATAATAATCGTATTTTGATATGCCTGTTACTAAATAGTGGTCGGCAGTTATGTCGCCCGAGTATTTGAACGCCTTGTCAACGTCAATCAAAATAAAAACATTCCTGATGGGCACCTGTAATGAATCGATAAGTTTAAGCCTTTTATAAATATTTTCAACATTTTCGTTCCATGCGCCAAATGAAAAAGCACTGCTGTTTGGGGGCAGATATTTTGCCCACTGCCGGGCGGTATGCGCGGTAGAACGCGAAYTGCCAAAAATAAATGAATCGTAATGGTATTTGTCCAGGTTATTCAGGAAAACCATCGTTGATACATTTCCCCGGGACAACAGCCAATAAGTTGAATTGTAAGATTTATGGGTAAATATGGTTTTAAATGGATCGGTAATTACATAGCATAAGCTCAGCACAAAAACGGGTAATAAAAACCAGGCAACCTTTTTAATTAATTGCGCCATAGTTAAAACTGAAAATAAATAAACTGTTTACCGCCCGAAACATTTAACGTTATAAGCGCAAATAAAAACGCATAATAAATTATCCACCGCACATAAGTTGGCTTGTAGCTAATTAATTGAATAACACTATGTTTTTTTTGCAATAGGTGTACCACCTCTAATAATACTATACCCAATACGCCTATCCACAACTCCTGCCCTACCAGGCCCAAATTAACGTGCGATGGCCGATGATGGATAATGTTGACCACATCTGTTAAAGTTTCGGTGAATATACCTTTAACTACATATATGGCTACGCCGATGGATTTTGCCCTGAAGAATATCCAGGCGAATGTTACCAGCATAAATGTAATGAGTATACTGGAGGTATTATAGAACCATGAGTCATCCTTTAATTTGACCATATTTCGCAGCTTATTTTTCAACGGACTGATTACCTGGGCAAATACCATATACATACCGTGCAATGCACCCCAAACTATAAATGTCCAACTGGCCCCATGCCATAGGCCGCTTACCAGGAACACAACAATCAAATTTAAATACCAGCGCGGCCGACCTACCCGATTGCCCCCAAGCGGAAAATACAGATAATCCTTAAACCAGGTTGAAAGCGAAATATGCCAGCGGGCCCAAAACTCGCGTATACTTTTGGCGTGATAAGGACTGTTAAAATTCTTCATCAGCGTAAAGCCCATTACCTTGGCCATGCCTATAGCCATATCGGCATAGCCAGAAAAATCGCAAAAAATCTGGAACGAGAAAAACACGGTTGCAATTAAAAAGCTAAGCCCATGATGATGATAAGGATCATCATATACATTATCAACCACGGTAGCAAGCCTATCGGCAATTACAATTTTTTTAAACAAGCCCCAGGCCATCAGCTTCAGGCCGTCTGTTATCCGCTTATAATCTATATAGTGCTTTTCATAAAACTGGTGCAGTAAATTCTGGGGGCGTTCAATAGGGCCGGCAACCAGCTGGGGGTAAAACATTACATATAGTGCGTATATGCCAAAATGCCGCTCGGGCTTTTGATTACCACGGTAAACCTCAATGGTATAGCTCATTGCCTGGAACGTGTGAAACGATAAGCCAATAGGCAATAATATGGTTAAATAAGGAAATGGATTTGCCCGGTGAAAACCGCCAAGCAAAGCAGTGATGTTGGCGTTTATAAAATTATAGTATTTAAATACCGCCAGAATGCCAATATTGGCAACAAGACTGCATATTAATAAAAACCGGCGCCTTTTACCTGTGGCCTGTTCAATAAGGATGCCGGCAAAGTAATCTATAACAATGGTAAAACCCAATATGAGGATATATACCGGCACAAATGCCATATAAAAATAACAGCTGCTTAAAAGCAATAGCAGCCACCTGTATTTATGCGGCAGCGCAAAATACAAAGTGGTTACAACCGAAAAAAAAATTAAAAAACTTATCGAGTTAAAAAGCATGCCTCTTCAATTCCCAATTTTAATCAAATTTTCCTGTATCCGGGAGCTACATCTTTCATTGTGCTTTCAATCGCGGATCAAAAGTAAATTTGTTTACGCTGCGAATTTTTATTTTTTCAAAATCCGGGTGGGCCGGGTTAAGCAGGTAGTTATACTCCATGTCGATAATAGCCGATGGCACTTTTAAAACCGCGGTTTCCATGTTACGCAGCCAGTTATCGCCCAATTGCTGGGTAATTGGGTAATTGATTACCTTATGCCAGTTGGCATCAAGTTTTGTAAGTTGCCTGATAGTAATTTCGGCTACAGGCAGTTTATCCGGAATTTCAATAATGGTGACCGAAAAAACACCGCTATTTAAGGATGTGCCCACGGAATGCGCCAGTTTTTCGAGACAGGAAAGAGCAAGGGACCCGCCGGTATAAATTACATACTGTCCCAACGTGTTCCATCGCCCGTCTATTCCAGATCCTTTACGGTCATGGGCATATTTGGTTTGGCTGATACGGTAAACGTGCAAGGTGTGGAGAGTTGTGAATAGTGAGTGGTGAGTGGTTATTAATTTTGGTTTAGACTGGTTTATAAGTTATAATAGTGCTTGAGCAATTAAAAATATAACCACTCTCCACACACACAATCAACCGTTCTCCAATATTAAGCCAAAACCCCGTAATCAATACGGATAAGCTGGGTTAATACGATGCTGATGCCGGTAAGGGTATCAAGCAGATCAAAGGGTACGGCATCAATGCCGGGATTATAATGCTTAAGCCAGCTTTTAAATTCATCAAGGGTGCCAAAGGTATCAAGGCCCTTATCAAAAAGTTCAAAAAGCTGAATAATGTGCTCGCTAAGGCCCTGGTTTAACTCACGGGAACTTTGTATATGCTTGCGCAGGGTTGGCTCGGTGATATCAAGCCATTTGGCAATATCAATTTGCGTAGCGCCGGTAACCTGTATTAAATCGGTGATGGCGGCGCTCCGTAGCCCTTGTTTTATTGCCCCCAGCTTGGCCAGCGGCGATTTAAAGTAGGTTTCATAAGGCACCAAAAGATCATGCAGCATAAATGCCGCAGAGTTATCATGCTCAACATAGGGCCTTGAAGCAGTTTGCCCGGCCCCGGTTATTACAGCCTGCCTTTTAATTACTTTGCTCATACACAAATGTAATTATTTTCTATTTAAATAGAAAATAATTTTGTTTATTATTTTTTTTACCGTTCATGAGCTTGCCGGTTTATGAGTTTCTTTTCATTGTTTTAATAAGCGTTGATTTCAGAGATCAGCAACAACCAGGTCATTGCGAGGTACGGAGCAGCCGAGCTGGAAAAAACAGTAATGACTTGTATGGATACCACAATCACCTCGTGATCGTCATTGCGAGGAGGGACGACGAAGCAATCCCCAAAATACAGAGCGGATTTGCACAGCAACTCTGTAAATCGGGGATTGCTTCGTTCCTCGCAATGACGGATAAGAGGTTTATGTGTAAAAAAAATACATATTGATAATCAATAACTTACAATCATGTCATTATAAGTATCCCAAAACTCGGAAATCAAAGTCTCCCCAACCGGGGGAGATTTAGCGGGGGTTGATACTTCCAATAAACAAAATAACCAACGAACTTTTTTTACCAAAAAAATTAGCATATCTCAAAAATAATTCTTACATTTGATCCTATATTATGCCAATCGGCATTTAAAACATAAATCATGTCATCATCTTCTTCCTTAAAATTCAAAACTGCTCCGCAGCTGTTGCAGTTAATTGACGATTATTTTATCCACATCAAAGGTGAATACGAATACCAGCAGGTTAAAAGCAGCCCGGGTGCAGCTAAACTTAAAACCTGGATCCGTGAGCCCGAGCCGCCTACTTTAAGCAACCTCGCACTTTACCTGGGATTTTATAGCATGGACCAGTTTAAACAATATGAAAAACGGGCAGGCTTGATAAAACCATTCAGATACGCAAAATTACGCGTAGAAGCAGCTTATGAGCAGCAGCTTTTTGAAAAGCCAACAGGCGCCATATTTGCGCTTAAAAATGCGGGGTGGAACGATAAACCGGGCACAAAACACACCGGTGCAACTAAAACCCTCAAAGTTGAAATAACCAACACCGGCCCTATACCCGCCGGAAATGAAAAGGAAGTGGATGTTTTGATTTGAGGATTTGAAAATTTGAAAATTACTTTATCCCCTCTCCCTCTTCCTATTCCTCCAATGACTAATGACCAATGACAGCAAAGCGAAATGACCAACTAACCAATGACCCAAAATTCGAGGTCTCTATCCTTTTTGAGCAAAATTATAATACCGATGCGCACATTGTGGTAAACCAGGGCGGCACAAGCTCGGGTAAAACATATTCTATCGGGCAAGCCTTATTTTGTATAGCATGCCAGGCTGATAAGCAAGTAATTACCATTGTAGGCCAGGATATCCCTAACCTGAAAGCCGGTGTGTTGCGAGATGCCTTAACCATTTACAACAGCAGCGCAGCACTGCAAACAGCAGTAAAAAGCTATAATAAAACCGACCGTATATTTGAATTTCATAATGGTACCATTATCGAATTCAAGAGCTACGCAGATCCTCAGGACGCAAAATCGGGCAAACGCGACTACCTGTTCATCAACGAGGCCAACGGCATAACCTATGCTGTTTACCAGGAGCTGGCGCTGCGTACCCGTAAACGGATTTATATTGACTACAATCCCAACAACAGCTTTTGGGTACACGAGCACCTGGTAGGCCGGCCAGGTGTACAACTTATCATCTCGGATCATCGCCACAATCCGTTTTTGGATGATGGCGTGAGAAAAAAAATAGAAGATTTAAAAAAAGAGGACCTGGAACTGTGGAAGGTTTATGCCCGCGGCCTCACCGGGAAAATTTCGGGTCTCATTATTACCAACTGGTATGTTTGTGATCAAATTCCGCCGGATGCCAAACTGGTTGCCACCGGTCTTGATTTTGGTTTTACCAATGATGAAACCGCCTGCCTGCAGGTGTACCTGCAAAACGGCGAACTGTGGGTAAACGAGCTGTTTTACCAAACCGGCCTAACCAATACCGATATAGCTGTAAAGTTAAAGGCAGCAAGCGTAAGCCGCAAAACCGAGATCATTGCCGATAGCGCCGAACCAAAATCAATTGAAGAATTTAAACGTATGGGCTGGTATATTACCGGTGCAAACAAAGGCCGCGATAGCATCAACAACTCTATTGATATTCTTAAACGCTACAAAATAAACGTAACCCGTGCCAGCGTTAACCTGCGCAAAGAGCTCGACCGCTATAAATGGCGGGTCGACAGATCGGGCAAAACCATCAATGAAGCAGTTGATTCCTATAATCACCTTATCGACGCCTTGCGGTATGTGGCTTTAAACAAACTGAGGGTAAGCGGCGGAAGAAAATTAAGGTCCCGGTTGCCGTACATTCCACGGGCTGCCAGCCGGGGAGTTTTTGATGAGCTGATAGGCACCTATGGATTTGCATAATTTGCATAACAATTCATTACAATTATTTGATTTTAAGTCATTTATCGTCGGTGTTTATTTTAAACCCGCCATAACCTATATCAATTGCGAGTGATAAAATTTCACGACATTCTGAAGGAGGAACGACATTTTAAAGGTTTGTCATCCTGAGGAACGAAGGATCTATTTGCAGACAATACAGGGCGAAGAAGCATGGCGAATAATAGATCCTTCACTACGTTCAGGATGACAAAAAGTTTTTTTTGAAAGCTACCCTATTGAATACGCACAAAAAACGCTAAGATTTAAGCCAATCAATTGCGTCTCTGCGTCTTTGCGCGAAAAACTACATCCATATATAATATTACTATCCCTGTAATTACAACAATCAAAAAAACTCCTCCTCCAGGGGCTGGGGGGCACCAATTATGATCGAAAAAACACTAAAAACAACCCACGGAAAACTGCGTGTTACAATTCCCTCGCAGTTAAGCGATGTAACAATGGCACAAATGATGGCCATGCAGGCCAAACCAAATTTGAACGATATTGAGGCTATCAGCATCCTTTCGGGCATTGCCATTGATGACCTGTATTTGGTTAAGGACGCTAACGATTTCCTGGCCTTTGGCGATGCTGTGCTGGCATTATCGTACCAGATTAAACATCTGTACAACAGTGATGCCATACCTAAACAGGTAAGCTTTATGCTACCGCAGGCAAGTGGGCCCAAAACAATAAGGGTGATGCAAAACCTATCGGTTGAACCCGCTGGCGCGTTTATGGCGGCAAGGGATATTATTGCCGAAGAAATAAGCACCCATCTTAAACAATTTGGCGAAGACGATTGGAAAGAGAACTTTAACCCATCATTAAGCGCATGCTGCCAGGTATTGGCGCACTACTTTTATTGCCGGGCAACCGGCGAAAAATACAACGAATACCAGGCCGAAGAATTTACAAACGAAATAAAAAAACTACGGGTAACGGAGGCACTGCCCATCGCCAAACATTTTTTTTACTGTTATCCCAACTTATCGAGACCGAAAACAAACTTCTGGCTTCGCCTCCCACAGTACTGGAAAAACGGGCGGGGATTCAATCGTTCGAAAAATTTAAATACATCAACACCATAAACGCTCTTGCCGGCGGCGATATCACCAAATGGGACACCATTTTAAATATGCCCTATGAGCGCATCCTTACCAAACTGCTGCTCAACAAAACAGAGGCAGCGTATCAGAAAAGGTATGGCGATTTAGCCCCCTAACCCCCTGAAGGGGGAACTATAGTGCAAGTTTTACATAAAACATTAAACTGCCGATCCCTGTAAGGCAATCAAACATTTAAAACTCCCCCTTCAGGGGCCGGGGGCCTACTTTTTATGCGTAACCAAATAGAAGCCATAGTACAAACACTTACGGGTAACCCCGCGTTTGCATATGGCACACAAAACGAACTTAACACATTGGCCGATGACACGGCTTTTCCGTGTGTATTTATGTACCCGCTGCAACCCATCGAAGTATCGCCGCAGGTAAACGGATCAGTCGATAATACGTTTACCATTTACCTGGAGTTTTTGTTCAAAACCGATTTCGGGCAATTTACGGCCGATAATGAAACTTATGTGCAGCAGGCCTTGCAAATGGCCAACCAGTTTATTGTAAAGGCATCCAGGTACCGCGAAGGCGAAGGCCGGTATTTTCGGATTAAGGCCGGTATCAAAGCCAAATGCCTGCCTGTTTACAATAAGTTTGATGTAAATACTACAGGGATAGGGCTAACCATCACCTTGCCAACCATGTACTTTGATACATTTTAACCGGCCGGAATAATGTCTTTTAAAAAATCAAAACAATAAAAATATGGCTATAGTAGCAAATATCACCATTACCAACACCACCAGCCCAAGCGACGACCAGGTTTATGGCGACGGGCACATTTTTTTAACCGATTCTGAAACCAACCAGCCGGTAAATGGCAACAACGTTGTTGTAATCTTCACCCAAAATGTTAATGGTAACATTTCCACACGATCTGTTGCTATACCGGGGCAGAGCATTAAAATATTTTCGGGCCTTATTGCCGATAAAACAACGGGGTATTTTGTAACGTTTAGTACACCGCAACTTGGTACCGTTCCAGATCCCCCGCCACCTGTAAACACCTGCGACCTGAAGATCAATTTCATTCATGTAGATAAGCCCGAATCGGCACCTGGCGCCGGCGATGCGCAAATTACGGTTAACGCGTCATCAACTTATGGCCCTATCCTATACAGTATTGATCTGGGCGATACGTGGCAGGCTTCGCCAACTTTTACCGGCTTAAGCGGTGGCGTATTGCAGGTAATGGCTAAGGATAGCAACACTTTGGGCTGTACAGATCAGGCATCAATCAATATCCATACCGTTTCAGATTTGCTGGTGAGCGATCCGTCTGTAACGCGCACGGGCGGCAAGGTTTCCCGCTGGAATGCCGCATTTAATCCTATAGTTTTTACTTACCAGCGTAAAGACTTTAGTATTACCGGCGTTACTGCTGATAATGATGCCGGCCACGCCAATATTGGTGTAAATACCACTTTCATCAAGCAAACTACTCAAAAATCCATGGTAAACACGGGCGACAAGGTATACATAAACGCCCCGCCATACCAGGGCACCTATGTGGTTGAAAAAGTAACCGGCGACAACCACATTGTAATAAATACGCCTTATACAGGCGATGCAGGCGGTTTTATCAATATAAACAGCATGCGGCCTTATTACAAGATAATTACCCAAATAACCTATATTGATAAGCTTACCGGTCGCCAGGAAACCATCACATCAAGCAACCGGCCCGATGGTACAGGACTGGTAAAGGCCGACCTGGCGAACTTTTTGCAAAGCTTGCTGCGGCCGGCCGATAACAGCGATTATACCCAAAGTAATTTCAGAGACGATAACCTGAGCGCCAGTTACCAGGTACAATATGCCCAGCATTGGGATGATGGCACAACCGATGGCCATACATCGGCTTTTGTAACGCTTACCAATCCTTATTACGTGGTTTATGCGGCCAAACAATTAGGAGAGCGCCATGCAGGTAACCTGGCGGCATATGTTCCTTTTGCCCAGGTTAGCGATACTGATCAGCTTGCCCGCTGGGTTACTGATTTTGCCGAGCCGGCCTATTCAATAGGGTATCCGTTTGATATTGGTTTTATTTACAGCGAAGAAATGGTTGGCCTGCAATTATATTGCGAATTAACCTTGTTGGATATTAACCGCCAACCACTAGCCGGCGGGCCACAGGTGAGCAACCTGCTTAACGAAGATGGCACATGGCTGCTAAACCAGGATGGCGGCAAATACGTTATTGCCGATCAGAATTTAATGAGCATACCTGTTCCCGGTCGGCTGGGTTTAAACAGGCTGATGATAAACGGTAGTTTCCCGCGCGAGGCATTTTACTTTAATATCGCCCTAAAGTATGACGATGAGCATACTACACATACAGTAACCCAAACGCAAACCATAAGGGTAGACGATGCGGTGGATGACAGATCGGTTTACCTGCGCTGGATAGGTTTAAGCGGCTCATGGAACTACTACCGTTTTGTTTTTAACCAGGAATTAAGCCTTGATGTACAAAACGCAACCATCATTAAAAACTATGTACATGATTGGGAAAACCAGCAGGGTATTGAAGAAGTGATAAGCAAAACCGCCGGGCAAAAAATGAAGGTGATGGCCGAGGACCTCTCCATAGCCGATATTAAAGGATTACAATCTATCAAATACTCGCCCAAAGTGCAAATGCTGGTAAACAAAAACCCGGTAAAATGGCAGACCATTGTTATAAACACAGCCACCTTCAGCGAATACGAAACCCGCAATGGCCAGGCGCCTTTCAGCATCACATTCAATATGCCATCTATTAATATACAAACGCAGTGATGGTGAGTGGTGAGCGGTGAGTGGTGAGCGGTGAATAGTGAATAGTGAGTGGTTACTTGTAAAACACGATTTCAAACACAGCTCAAAACCGAATCCCGGACCAATGAACTATTGAACAAAGTGATTTGATTTCGGATTTCGGATGTTCGATTTCGAATTTATTTTGATTTTACCAATGACAGCGCAGCGAAATGACCAACGACAAGCGTAGCGATTATGACCAATGACATCCCGCCGAAAAGTACCAATGAACTAATGAACCAGTGAACCAATGAACTAAAAGATGAACGAATTACAGTTATATATTAATAACCAACTGGTCGATTTGAGCGAGGACAGCCCGATTGCCCTCACTTTCCAGATCAATAACCTGGCCGAGGTTAAAAACCAGCAGGGCAATACCAGCAACCAGTTTAAGCTGCCGCTTACCCAGCGCAACCGGCAAATATTAGGTTTTGCCGATGATGTGGCAATTACAGCCAGCCTGCCCTATGATTATTACGATGCCCGTATTATACAGGATGGACTGGAGATTGTGCCATACGGCATTGCGCAACTTAACAACATCGAACAAAATACAGCCAGTATTACCGTACTAAGCGGCAATGTTGACTTTTTTGATGCTATTGAAGGAAAGCTGTACGATATGGGCGATAGTACAACGCCTTACGGCATTAACAAACCCTTTGATACTTATCAGCATAAGTGGAATGTGGGGAATGTGGCCGCATCGCAAATAAAAACCGATGGCTGGATATGGCCGGTTGTTGATTATGGCAACCTGGTTTATAACTTTGCGGGTGATAACGAGATTAACGTACGAAATTTAAGGCCTGGCTTTTTTATTAAAACGGCTATTGATTTGATGCTGGCAGCAAATGGCTATAGGGGTACCGGATCATTATTGAGCAACCCGGTTTACCCGCTGCTGATAGCCCAGTTCAGTAATGATAATTTTGTACATGGCGCCGATTACCAAAACCAGCCGGCTACCAATGGCAGTATTGTTTATAACGGCTTAAACATCAGTATATCGCGGGCGAAAAATTCAGGTTTACAGCCTGGCGGCGAAATCGGTTTTAGCAATATCCAATCCGACCCTAACAGCCATTACGCCAACAATAGGTATACAGCAAAGGAAATCATCACTGTTGACGCTGCGCTTACTATCCCCAAATTCTATTTTTATGGCCGGGCATCCGGCGATCATAAAAGCAGCGTAGACATCAGCATTGTTTTGGATACGCCAGGCTTACCGAGGCAATATTTAGCAACCACTACATTTAATTTTAACGATGGTTACGATGCCCCGAGAGATAGCGGCAGCGGCGGATCGATACAGGCCCACAAAACCTATTTAAACACCGCGATAAAAGCTACAGATATTGAAATGGGCGTTGGCCAGCAGTTATTGGTTGAATATGATTTTCATGGTGATGCGCCTTACAATTTCACCATTTACGCCGGGGCAACGTTTGCCATTACCGCACAAAATGAAACGGTATTATACGGGCAGGAAATCCAGTGCGAAAGGATCTTCCCGGATATCAGTCAGAAAGATTTGCTGAAAGATGTTTTACAGCGTTTCGGCATTATTTGCCAAACCGATAATACCACGCGTACCATCAACTTTGCATCGTTTAAAGATATTGTGGGCAATATGCCGGTAGCTAAAAACTGGACCAGCAAATGCCTCGACCAGGGTAAAACCATATCCTTCCAGTTGGGTGGTTATGCACAGGTAAATTATATGAAATACAAAGCCGACGATAATGTTTTACCCAAAGGCTTTGCCGATGCGCAGATAAAAGTGGCCGATAAAACCTTGCCTGCCACGGCCGATCTGTTCGAGAGCCAGTTTGCCCCTACCCTCAACCGGCCTTATATTGGAGGCACCATTGCGCAAATAAAAATGATTGATGAAACATCCGATAGTAACGACTTTAGCATCGGCGTTTCACCCCGGATACTAATAGACAACAAGCTGCTGTTAAATGGCAAAACCGTTAAATTTACAGATGGAGACACCGCGAACGATCAATTGGTTAACGACTTTATATCGGTACCCTATTTTTACAAACCCGATGGCGAACACAACCTGTGCTTTGCCGATATGCCCGGAGCAGGCGCCGGGAAAACGCTGCCAGGTTTAAAAGCCCTTTATTACCCCGAACTGGAAAAAATACTGCAGCAAACCAAAAAGGTAGTACGCTACTTTTTGCTTACCCCGCGCTATATCCTTGATCTTGACTTGCTGATACCCGTTTACCTGGAGCAGGATAGTTGCTATTACTACATTAATAAAATTGACAGCTGGCGTAAGGGACAACCGACTAAGGTGGAGTTGGTGAGGCTGGGATGATGTGAAAAAATAAATATGTTAGCTTATTTGCAACAAACAATTCCGTTTATTATTATTGCCAATAAATTTAGCAAAACCTAAACAATATGGCAGATTTGGAAGAAATTGAAAACATAGCCGCTGGTATGGCAACATATGGTATTATGAGCAGGCTTATTAACCGATACGGGTTATTAAACGTACTTTTTTATGGGGCTTTAATAGTTACCACTGTAGTTTTTATTCTGATTTGGTTACTTTCTCAAATAATGAACGCCGGGTACGATAAAACCTGGACTACCGTAAAAGAGGGGGATAAAATATACTACAATTTTGAGCCAGGTGATACTGTTTTTAAAAATTTTATACCCCAAATATTAATAAGGCCTATAAATCAATCTGACATTGAAAAAATGCCTATGGTTGAATGGAAGAAAAAAAAGCTGATAAATGAATTGGATACCAACTTAAAGCCGTTATTAATTGGTGCTAAAATTGCATTTACACGAGACAGTTTATACAAATACAATACTGCATATATCGGAATATTTATTAAAAAAGATTCTATAAAAAATTTAAAATTAGGCGATTGCGCTGCAGGCGCTATGGGAGATTATTGGTATACAATTAAGCTTGATACCACGCATGTAGACTGTTGCTATGAGTCCACAATCCCAAATGGTTACGTATTAGCTGATAAAAATTATTATGTACCCGCGGGATGGGTTAGGTTGCAGGAGTCATTAACTTTTACAAAAAAATAAAAATAGGCCATGTCTATTTTTTTAAACGAACTATGCCAATTAACATATAAAACATAATTGATATGAATACAAACAATCAAGATGCACTAAAACAAGTTGAAATAATAACTAATCAACTTCAAAAGGAAGCGGCATCATTAAATCAAACCTTACAAGCACTGCTTTCAAAGCAGGATGTCTTAAATGCAAGCACTAAAAAAAGCAGTGAAGCGTATAAAACACTTGCGGATCAAATTGATAAAACAAAAGGAAGTTTAAAGACAATTACCAATGAGATAAATAAAGGAATGCAGGCACTTACCGCCTACAGTGGTTCGGCACAGCAAAACATAGCACTTTTAACGGCGCTTACATTGACGTATACCCGGCTTGTACAATCACAAGGTATATCATCGGCAACAGTGCAGCAATTAAAGGTAAATATTGTTTCACTAACTAATGTGATAGGTTTGCAAACAGCAACGGTCACCAAAAACAAAGAAGTTTTCGATTTTCACAAAGGATCTGTTGACGCTTTTAAATCATCGTTTGATAAACTTAAGGAAGGGGCCGGCTCATTTGGCCCGGTTTTGGGTTCTGTTTCAACAGGATTTAATGCCTTAAAAACTGGTTTATCTGTTGTTAAAACAGGTTTCCAAAGTGTTGGCGGAGCTATTAAAGCGACCGGATTTGGTTTACTTGCATTAGTACTTCAATCTGTTGTTGAATATTTTACAAACACTACCGAAGGCAGCAAGAAACTACGGGGGGCTTTAGCTGTTGTTGGCTCAGTTGTGGAAAAAATAAACGGTGCTTTTGCGAGTTTAGGAAAATTTATCCTTAACGCAGTTTCACATCCAATAGAAAGCATTAAAACATTAGGAAACCTGCTTTGGGACAACATTGTTAATCGGTTTAAGTCATTTGCCGTAATACTTGATGGCATCATCCATCTTGATTTTAAAAAGGTAACAGATGGTGTACTGCAAAATATTACCGGTGTTACCCATGCAACCGATAAAATTAAAGTAGCGTTTAACGCCACTAAAAAAGCTGCGACAGAGGCAGGCGGTGAAATAATCAAAACTTATAATAAAGCTCAGGAAGGTGCAAAAAAGACGGATACTACTAACGGAGCTTTACATAAAAACGATCAAACGCGCCATCGGGAAAAAATGCAAATGCATAAAGAAGAAGCAGACGTAAGCAAACCAAAAGCCAATACCGATCCCCACGATAAAGCCTACCAGGATTCCCTCATCAAACAAATGCAAGCCACTGCTAATGGCCTCGCAAAAAAAGTCGAACTACAACACAACAGCTATACCGAAGAACAGGCGACTTTAAAACGTTTGTATGACAATAAGCTCATCAGCCAGGAACAATACCAGCAGGAAAGTACACAACTGGAAGAAAAATACCACGTTGGCATTGGCGAAATCATCAAACGGATGAATGCAGAAGACCTGGAAAAAGTAGAAAAGCAACAAAAAGAACTTGTTGAAGCTCAACAACAAAAGGACCTTATTAGTAAAGATCAACACGATGTTGACAAAGCCATCCTCCCCTGGAACAAACTGGAAGCCGAAAAAAAACTGATAACAGACAAATATAACTTCGAGATCAAAAAGGCGGCAGAAGCGGGGAAGGATACAGCTGCACTACGACTTCAATATCAGGAAGAGATAACAGCCGCTACCAAAAAATCAGAAGAACAACGTAAGGCTCTTGCTATACAAGCCGCCCAGCAAATATCCAGCGCTGCCTTTTCCCTCATCAGCAACAGCATCAAATCATCCAGCGAGGCCAAAATAAAAGGGTTGGAAAGCGATAAGGCCAAAGAGTTAAGCAACACCAACCTCACCAAAAGCCAGAAAGCAGCCATCGAGGCCAAATACAAGAAAAAGGAAAACGACGAAAAAGTTAAAGCTTTTAAGGCCGAGCAAAAAATGCAAATAGCCCAGGCGGTTATAAACGGGGCAATCGCTGTTACAAAAACATTGTCGACCATGGCCCTGCCAGCTGCCATTCCGTTTATAGCGGCAGATGTAGCCATGACGGCCATGCAAATAGCCACCATAGCATCGCAAAAACCACCAAAATTTGCACGAGGCGGCCAGTTTATTTCTGATGGCCGGGGTGCCTTATTGCCAGGCTACAGTCGTACCGATAATACCAATGCCTACCTACGTTCGGGCGAGGCGGTTGTGGTATCCGAAGCCATGCGCAACCCCTGGGCCCGTAACCTGGTAAGCGCCATTAACGTGGCCCACGGCGGTCGCGATTTTTCGGCACCCAATACCGGCAATGGCTACGCCATAGGCGGCATATTTACCGATGGCGGCAATGCCAACCGCTACTATAACCAACCGGTAAATGATGTAAAAGAACTGGCCAACACGGTAGCCTACCAGATGATCAACAACTTCCCCCCTATTTATGTGGACGTGAAAGATGTTAACAACCAGCAGAATATACTGGCGCAAACGGTGGATAGGGTTAACTTGTAGGCGAAGCCCCCCAACCCCCTGAAGGGGGAGTTACAAAATCTTATTATTCAATTTATCTACAATAAAAAGCATCCCCTTTAGGGGACGGGAGGGGCTCATGAACATTAAAACAGCAAACACTCTATTTGACGATGGCGTATTTTCGGCCATGTACAAGGCGGGGTTTATTACCACTAAAATTTTCACTTACCGTGAAATTTACCTTTGGATCCACGCCCAGATGCAGATTCGCAATATCACTAAAAACCAGGCTGTGTTGGAAGCCGAGGTAAAATTTGGCAAGGATGAGCGTACGATATGGCGGGCGTTGAATTGTTTTACAGACGACGCAGATACCCATAATTAACTTATATCAAACTGTAAACTAAGGCTTCTGTTAGCTATATTTACGCTACAATTTATTTCATGGCTACTACAGGTTATCATACAGAAGAAACAATATCAAAAAACAGCATCAAACATTTTTTTATCAGTGATGGATACAAAACTAAAACAAGAAAAACTGGTCGAGGTACCAGAATCAGTCTTATTATCTTTAGTTGCAAATAAATTAAAGGATAAAACGCTATTTCCTGAAAAAGTAAAAAGCGCCAAAAAATATTTAAAGCAAGTTAAATTTAGTGCTCTTTAATTACTAAAGATAATACGTTAAGTAAAGTATGCTTATAGGCAATACTTTACTTAATTTGAACTTCGACAAAGAATTCCATTTAGATTACTATTTGCTCAAAAAACCAAACCTGATTTACTGACAAACTACTGTCACCATCAAATTAAACTCTCGTTCCGATATTTGTATAGTTCAGTTGTCTGAACCGAAGTTCATCGAAATAAGGAATTAACAGAATTTTAAAAATTCGAAAAATTCATCCAATTCGTTTAATTCGAGTTCAGACAAAAAAATCAGCTTACTGACAAACTACTGTCACCATCGCATTAAACTATTGTACCGATATTTGTATAGTTCAGTTGTCTGAACCGAAATTTATAGAATTAAGAAATTAATAGAATTTTAAAGAATTCGAAAAATTTAACTAATTCGTTTAATTCGGGTTCAGAAATAAAATCAGCTTACTGACAAAGTAGTGTCACCATTGCATTGAAAAACTGTACCGATATTTGTATAGTTCAATCATCTGAACCGAAATTCATCGAATTAAGGAATTAACAGAATTTTAAAAATTCAACTAATTCGTTTAATTCCGGATTCAGATAAAAAACCACTGACAAACTACTGTCACCACTAAAACAAAAACTAATTACGACCTTTGAATTATGCCAATCGGCATTAAAAACATCAATCGGATTTCATTCTGGAAATTCTAAAATCCTGAAAATTCTGATTCAGAAAAAAATCTCAAATCTCATATCTAACATCTCATATCTAAAACTAATGAGTTACAAAATCTACTTATACGATACCGAAACCGATTGCATCGGGTCGGGCAGTTTATCATCGGCATACATACAAACGCAGTTGCAGGAAGCCGCCGGGCAGGATCTGGAAGTGCACATCAGCTCGGTAGGCGGCAGCGCGTTTGATGCCATTGCCATATATGATCTGTTTAAAAAATATCCGGGCAAAGTAACTACCTGCATTGATGCCCTGGCTGCCTCGGCCGCCTCTATAGTGGCCATGGGTGGCAAAACCATTATCATGAGCAAATATGCGTTGCTCATGATCCACAAACCAATGGTTGGCAGCGGCGGCAATGCCGATGAGCTTTTAAAAGATGTGCAGATGTTGAATGTAGTACAATCGCGCCTGGCGCAAATCTACATGGACAAGTCCGGGTTGGACGGAGTAACAGTAAACAGTTTAATAAACTCCGTCACCTGGATGACTGCCGACCAGGCCCTTGATATGGGTTTTATTGACCAGGTTGAGGATTACAGCCTGGATATTACCAACAGCGCCCTTATTAAAAAATACACCAGTACCGCTCCTGCGGTTTACCAGCGATGCATTAACAAAATCTTAAACAATAAAAACAACATGAACATCGAAAACAAAGAACTTATCGAAAAAACCACCTCGGTTTTGGATAAGATTATGAACTTCTTCAAAAAAGTGGTCAACAAGCAAACCATTACCGACAAAGGCACCCTGCACCACGCTGGTGAGTTGGGCGAAGGCACCGAAGTGTACAACGACGAAGACATGAGCGCCCCGGCAACAACCGACACTTACACCACCGCCGATGGTAAAAAGATTGACGTTAAAGAAGGCCAGGTACAAAAAGTGGCCCCTGCGCCCGAAGCCGACCCGGAGGCCGAAGATGAGGACGATGATGTACCAACAAGCAAGATAAACCCGGCAAAAAAAGCTACCGAAATTCAAAACCGCCTGCAGCAACTGAAAGCACGCCTACATGCCCAAAACGCTTTACTAACCGAAGCCCGCACAGCCCTTGAAGAGGCAAGTAACCGCCTGCAAAAAACCCGTACCGAAGTTAAAAACGACATAAAGTCAACCTACAGCCCCGAAGGCTCCAAACGCAGCAACAAAGCAAAAACCGAAACCACCCCCTTCTTCGCCCCGCAAAGCGAGCTGGCAAAGAATGCGGTGAAAAAAGCAGTCGCCCCCTAACCCCCTGAAGGGGGAACGATACTTCGCAAATTCATTTTAGTCCTTTTTAATAAAGCTATCCCCAAAAGTTAAAACTATTCCAATCAAAAGCTCCCCCTTTAGGGGTTGGGGGGGCTAATCCCTATAATTCAATCACACTAATCAAAAAGCTCCCCCTTTAGGGGGCTGGGGGGCAAACCTTTTTATGGCTCAATTTACATTCACCAACAACACCTATGCCGGCGAAGCGCTGGCCGGGTTCATGGCAAGCACGCTGCTGGAAGCCGATTCTGTAAAGCGTGGACTGCTCACCGTTATTAACGACGTTAAAGCACGCAAGGTTATTCTTGATGTTGACGACGATGTGGTACTACAAGATCCCTCAGGCATTTTCCACGATCAGGGTACAACCACACTGCAAACCGAGAGCTACCTTGACCCGGTAGTGTACGAATTTATGAAACAGGAACAATGGGACAAACTGGCCCAAAGCTGGGAAGCCCAATCCCTTAAACCTGGCGCCTTTATGGACTATGAAGGCATTGTGGACCTATCCGACTTTATGGTTCAACGTTATTTAACCAAGATACAGGTAGCCAACGAGCGCCTGTATTGGCTGGGTAAAGGCTCAACCAAAGAAGCAACCTTTAGCGCCGCATTCCCCGGCTTATTGCCAACCATAGCGGCAGCATCGGGCGTATACAAAGTAGGCCTGGGCAAACCAACAACAGCTATGAGCGCTACCGCAATTAATGCATCGGGCGTAGTAACCGTAGCAGATACATCAACTTTAGCTGATGGCGATGTAGTAACTGTTACCCAGGTTACAGGCACCAGCAAGGATACTACCAACGGTGCGCCTGGCATTGACTTGACAGGTCAATCATACTTTATCCAGGTATTAACCCCCACTACGTTCAGGCTGGTACGCAACTACAACGAGGTTAACAGCCGCAAACCGGCAACCTTTTTAAATACATCGTCTGCGGCAACCATCAGCTACATTAACGTAAGCAATGTATTGCAGGTTTTGGGCAGCGTTTACGCCCAGCTTGACCCGGCCGACCGCATCCAGGAAGATTTTAACCTCCAGATCCCTTTACACGTAGGTTACGCTTACGCACAGGCACAGGCCAATAAAGCCCTGAACGTTATCAACGCCTTTACGGATATGAAAAAAATGGATTACCTGGGAATCCCATTACAGATCATGAACCACTGGCAGGCCAATACCATACTGGGGGCCCGTTCATCAAACCTGTTTTTAGGAGTCGATCTGCTGGGTGATGCTTCAGAACTATCAACCGTTTACATGAAGCCCTACACCAACGATAACGTAGTACGCATGAAAGCCCGCATGAAAGCAGCCGTAAACTTCAAGTTTGCCAACGAGCTGTTTTACTTAAGCGCGTAAGCGCCCCCCCCGCCCCCTAAAGGGGGAGCAATAATTAACAATCAATTCCATTTACAAGATGCCTCAGTTCCCCCTTTAGGGGGTTAGGGGGCTAATCAACAAAACAATCAATGTCAATTTACAATAAAATAAACGCGGGCTTTAAGCTGGGTGCAGACGAGCCTGTAACATCGGGTATAGAAGATGTGATCTACATTTTTAACCAGGATGATATTACACTAACTTATGACGTGGCCAACCCGCTTATCATAACCGGTTTAACAGCAGTAGGTACTGCAAAAATCTACAAGTTTGAGGGCACCAATAACAGTTTCAATACCATGAGTAAACTCACCAAAACGCAGGTGGGGCCACGCTATACCGAAGAGATCGATTTTAACATTGCAGGCTTATCTGTGGATATTAAAGCGCAATTAATGGCGATGGGTTACGGCAGATTACGTGCCATAGCGGTTAACAACTACAAATCAAGCGATTCGGCAGTTGAACTGTTTGGCGCCGTGAATGGATTGATCCTTACAGATGCAGAACGCAACGCTGCTGACGAAACACTGGATGGTGGTTACAAACTAAAATTAACCAACCCGGATAAGCTGAAAGAACCTTATCCTCCACGCGCCATCTCTATAGCGCCCGGATCTGGTTCGGCAACATATGCAAGTACTATTGCTGCCATTGAGGCGCTTGTGGCCGCATAGCTGCAGTTTGGAGTAATAAGTTTTGAGTAGGGAGTTTACACTGCTTAAAGCCAAACTCAACATTTAAAACTCAAAACTATGAACTCTAAGAAATACATTCTGAAGCCCGGCAAGCATCAGTTCGCCCCGGGCTCGCCGGCAGTGCATAGCAATGATAACCTGAGCGACGAGGAAGCCAAATGGTACCTGGACAGATATCCGCATATAGCATCACTGTTTGCCCCCCAGCCCCCCGAAGAGGGCGTTTTTAAAATCAAGAAGAAAAAAATGGAAAATAAAACTGAAAGAAAATTAAAAGAGGTTAGTACGCTAACTCCCCCTTTAGGGGGTAAGGGGGGCATATGAAAACATACCTTCCCCAAATTGAGCGAAGAATACTGGTAAGGCCCAATCAAACGTATGGCATCCTTAATTACGACCTTGATAATGCCTACCCGCAGCGCATGCTGGAGCTGGTAGCGGGATCACCTACTGCCAAAGACTGCTGGAATAAGAGGGCAAAATTTATAGCCGGTAACGGATTTGAAGCAGAGGGTCTGGGCAAACAGGTGATTAATGCCAAAGGTTTAACATTGGCAAAGTTATTTAAAGCTTTAGCAACCGACAAAGCCTTGTTCACCGGCTTTGGGCTCCATGTAAATTACAATGCCAATTTTAAAATAGCTTCGGTTAACTATGTAAAGTTTGAAGACATCCGCATGGGCGATACCGATTGCCCGGAAACTGCCGGTAAATACGCTATCTACAACGATTGGGGCCGTAAAACCTGGAAGAATATTATGCGCAGTAAGATCACTTTCCTTGACGGCTACAACCCGGATCCTGCAGTGATTCAACAACAGGCTACCGATGCCGGCGGGTGGGACAAATACAAAGGCCAGCTGCTTTATTTTAACCCCGAAGTTGATGATTATCCTTTAATTGAAGCTGATTCGGTTTGGGAAGATTTTGAGACCGAGGCGGGCATCAAGATTTTTAATAACCGCGAGGTAACAACCGGCTTTTTACCTTCAACCATGTTGTTTATGCGGGCCCGCAGGGAAGAAGCCGATAACAGCAGGCCCGATGCCGATGAGTTTGCCGGTGTAAATACAGCATCGCAATTGGAGCAAGATCTTGGAGCTTTCCAGGGAACCAAAAGCGCACAAAAAATCATTGTGATTGAGTACGAAGACGAAAACTCCAAACCGGAGTTTAAGGCCTACCCTATCCAGAACAATGATAAGCTTTTTGAAACAACGGAAAGATCAGTCGGGGCGCGTATTATCAAAGGGTTTTCTGTACCGAGGGAACTCATCAATGCCGAAAAATCATCAGGCCTGAGCAATGGCGGTGAAAAAAAGCAGGCCATCATCGAGTTTAATGACAACACCACGCCGGACAGGCTGGAGCTTGCCGAAACACTGGCCGAAGTATTTAGTCACTTTTACACCGATATTAACCCATCAGGAAACTGGAATATTATAACCGTACCGGCTATAGCTGCCGACGATAATGCAGGTATAAAAGCAGGTAAAAGCATCAATGAGTTGCTTGCATCGGCCATTCCGTTGCAAAATAAAATAGCTACCCTGGTTTATGCCTACGGCTTTAAACAGGCGGAGGCGGAGGCAATGTGTAATCCAGCAAGCCCCCTCTAAATCTCCCCGGAAGCTACCGTGTGTCAGCATCTTTTAATAAAAGAAAATTGTCATTTCGATGGAGCAAGAGGAGGCAGAGAGCGGGAGCGCGAAAGAGAAATCTTGAACGCCCCGCACTAAAGCATGCATGGCTGACTGCCTGTCGCATAAGATTTCTCCTCACCCCTCCTACGCACAACCCACCCGGTTCGTTCGAAATGACAACTGGTTTTATTAATTGATGAGATCCAAAAGATATGGGTACACGGCAGTACGGTAGGGAGGACTTAAAAACAATTATTAATCCATCGGCCAAAAGTCTCCCCTACCGTGGGAGATTTAGAGGGGGCCTACAATTAACTTATCCATTAACATAATCAAAAAGTCTCCCCCTTCAGGGGGAGATTTAGAGGGGGCTTATGATCTATCTCATCAATCAAACCACATTTCAGCAATACGAGGATATTACTGTAAATATAAAACCCGAACGCCTGAAGGTATTCATCAAAAAAGCCCAGGAACTGGACTTGAAACCATTTTTGGGGCATGCTTTATACTACGATTTTTTAACCCATTTTAATGAAGACGGCACCTTAAATGAGGATGCACCGCAACATTATAAAGACCTGTTAAATGGCAGCGAATACCTGGATCAGTACGGACATATTGTTTTATACGAGGGCCTGGCGCCAACCATGGTTTATTTCACTTTTGCCCGCTTTATTGAAAATGATGCGGTGCATTATACGGCCACCGGCCCGGTAATTAAACGCCACGAAAATGGCGATCCGCTTACATCGCCCGAAGTTGTAAAGCTGGTACAACAGCAGCGCAGCATAGCCAATGCCTATGCCAACGACGTTGAAAAGTTTTTGTGGGACAATAAGGCCGACTTTCTGCTTTGGCGATATAATGCCAAAAACAAAAGCAGCAGGCAGGCTGGTCCGCGCATCAGGGGCGTTGATAAAACAGATTTCAATTATCCGGGCAGCTACAACAACTATAATTTAACCATTACCGAATTTTTAAACTGATGGCAACTGATAAAAAAATAAGCGATCTGCCCGTAGCATCCGTTATTAGCGCGGCCGACAATTCCATCCTGATAAAAAGCGGCACCGATTACCAGTTTGCTTTTAACACGCTGCTGCAGTTTATCGGGTCGGAATTGCCGGTAGGCGCGAATATTTCTTTTGGAGATACCCTGCCCCAAAACATTACCGGTAAACCTGGCGACGTTTTCATCAATACAGCTACAGGTTCTATAGCGCAAAAAATAGCTAATGTTTGGACTGTAGTTTACACCTTCCCCACAGGCAATGCCACCGACGGAACCGTTTTATACGGCACCAGTAATCCCGGCAGTTCCACAGGTAAAAACAACGATACCTACATCAACACCCTCAGTGGCATTTTTTACAAAAAATCGGCAGGCACATGGAGCCAGGTATTCTCGATGCAAACCGGTCCGGCCGGGCCTGCCGGACCGCAAGGAGCAACCGGTGCCGCAGGAGTAAATGGCAAAACTATCCTAAGCGGCACGGGTAACCCGTCCAATTTGTACACCGGTACCAACGGTGATTATTATATCAACACAACAACTTCTCACTTTTTTGGCCCGAAAGCGGGCGGTGTATGGCCTGAAGGGTTTTCCCTGGATAACTCTGATGCCGAAGCTATTGCTAATGAAGCAAGTTTAAGGAGCGCAGCGGATGAGGGGTTGCAGGGGCAGATAGATGATAAAGTTGATGCAGTTGAAGGTTATGGATTAAGCCAGGAAAATTATACAACTTTTGAAAAAACAAAGCTTGCCAATTTATCGGAACATTATAAGGGTACTTATACAAGTTTTCCAGCGTTAACTACCGCCAATCCTACCGGTAATTTAGGCGATTACGCTTTTGTTGATACCGGGGCTACATATAACTCTAAAATGTACATTTGGGACGGTAATGATAATGCTTGGGTGCTAAGTTCCGGCGATATAATTCCCGATGCTACCGAAAATAATCCCGGCATTGTTGCATTAGCTACCGTTGCGCAAGCCCTGGCACGCACCGATGATACAAAGGCAATGACTGCTTTAAAAACTATTAGCTTAATACTGGATGAAAAGAAAAATGTAGACAGGCAAATAGCGCCTATAGGAGTTAATGAAGTCTCATTTTTAATGAAAAATACAGGAAATGTAGTAGCATTAACGATTGCGGGAGCTACTAATGCAAAACTTAAAATTGGCTCATCCGGAACATATCCGATCACAACGCAGACCTTCCCTTTTGCTTATTCGGTCGGCGATCGTGTTTTTGCAACATATAACTATTCAGACCTTAACAACGCAAGTTGTAATATAATTTTAACTTGTAGAGATAACTAAAATGAGTGCAACATATAATTGGGCGTATAAGCCTGGAGTGGCTAATAAATACGGATTTGCAATACCGAATTCGGCTGACAATGTTAAAGCCGCAAATTTTTGTTACGTAGCAATGTCAGGAAACGACATAACAGGTAATGGTAGTAGACAACTTCCTTTTAGGACGTTAACTAAGGCGCAAAGTCTAACTTCGCAGGGTGGAGTAATTATAGTTGGTAGCGGCGTTTATAGGGAGCAAATTCCCTATTTCAATAATCTCAATAAAAGTTGGATAGGCGATGGCGATGTTGTGTTTGATAGTAGTTTCCATGGATTTTTTCAAACGGATAACGGAGACAATTCATTTTATAATATAACACACAGAGGTGCCGGGGGATATGTGCAACAACCGGGTACACGTACAACATTAGTTTACGACTGTATTTTTGATAATATTGCTATTTATCAAGGCTATACCACTATCATAGCCAACTCTATTTTCTTGAATTGCAACGTGCCTATAAACTTAGAAAGTGGTAATCTAACCTTATCGAATTGCACGTTTTATAAATGCATATCAGTTTCCTTCGGCAATACATTGCAAACGGCATTTTCTAACCTATTTTATCAATGCAATATATCTGCTAACAATCTTACCAATATGGATTTGCTAAGATACAGCTTGTTTTATCAATGTAACTTTAAAATGACAGCTGGTATATCAAGTACCGGCGGTGCTCTTTATCCGAGCGTACCGAGTGGATTTACATACTTCTCAAATATTGCCTCTTTAGTTTCCACGCTGAATTCACTTTCTATATTTAACACGTTTAACGGTTCTGCCATGGGCGACCCTCTGTTTAATAACGCGGCTATAGGCGACCTTAGCTTAAATTTCGCAAGTCCAGCAAAAAACCTTTCTTACTTCGGAACCTATGTTGGTGCAAAATCAATCGCATATCCAATAAAAGCCCGTGCAACTGAAAGTGTAGGTGCTTTTGAGTTTGCAAGTGCGATTAATATTACGGTAGCTGATGATAGTATAACATTAACCAACCCGGTATTAGATGCTCAAATTGACACTAATGTTATAGTAAATACATTGGGTAGGGAATTGGCGAACTTTCCGTCTTACGGTTTTAACGCTGATAGAAACGGCCAATATATTGATAGCATAGCCGATTTAGACGCTACTACTAAAAGCACTTCGGATGCGTTAACCGTCGGCATGCCTTATATAGTTGAGGTTGGGGCTATAGTTTACAATGGTGCAACTTATCAACCCGGACAAAGGTTTACAACAGTAACCGGACAAACGTCGTTTACTTCCTTTGCTTCCGGCGTGGTTCGTGAAATTCTTGAAGCACCACAACGACATACAATTATGGCAAGGTTTAGCGATGGCGGCGCAAACATCACTCCCGGTATGGCCTTGACGGTCGGCAATTATTATTACATTGTATCCGGGTCGATTACTTATAATGCGGTTAATTACAACGCCGGTGATGTATTTAAAGCAATTGACACAAATGCTTTTTCCGGTTCCGATATGGTTATAGTAGCATTTAGCAATGAAAGCTACCAGCATTACGAACCAGGGATTCGGCCAACATCCAACAACACTGGCGACTTGCGCACTGGTTCAATTATTCGAGGTAACGGCGACCCCGCTTATGTTAGAGGCGGTATAGGTATACAGGAATTTCCGATAAACGCAAAGTTCATTCAGATAAGATATATTATTAGATTCAATAATTTAAAACCATAATGGCTTATCAGATTTTAAGCGGTGAAATTCAACCAGATGTTTTATACGAGGTTGTTGGTACGCAATCAGTAACTTACAATTTCATAAGTTATTCAACTGGTCAACAGTTTAAAGGTATAAGAACCATAAAAACATTTACGTATTCAGGCACCGGCACCCAGGATGTAAATGAAGTTCTTCAACTTTTTGGAGGTGCAATTGAATATGTGGAAACCTCGATAGATAACTCGTCTTTTGCAGATAATACCTTGTTAAAAGGTATGGCAGTTGAATTTGCTCTAAACGATGCGGAAAAGATTGTAAATGAAGTAACCAAAATACAAGGGTTTGCCATTGAACTAATTGATTATCCATTTTATTCGTTCGAGATAATGGAAACCAGGTTGTAAATCGCTTTATAATTTTATATTGCGCTCATAATGTCAGAAAAAAAAACAAAAATCAACAGTATAATTTTACTTAGGGCTATTGCCGCTATAGGTGTTTGTTTTGTACACATACAACTGGCAACCGGGCTTAATATTAATCCTTTTTTTGACTATATAGTTATCAATGGTCAACAAGGTGTAGCCGTTTTCTTTGTCATATCGGGTTTCGTTTTGCCTTATTCTCTATTTAAAAAAAATTATAGAATTAATGACTTCTTCAACTTCATATTAAAGAGGAGTGTGAGGGTAGACCCACCGTACTGGTGTTGCATCTTGGTTTTGTTTATTTTTGTCCCTTTACCGCTTTCCGATTTTGATATAAAATCCGTTTTCTTACATGTAACCTACCTTGTTCCGTTTGTCAAATCAGCACATTGGTATAGTGATATTTTTTGGACACTTTCGATAGAGTTTCAATTTTATATTATACTTGGTTTACTTTATCCAGTATTAAGTCGTTTACATATTTCGCTGTCTATATTAATTATTTTACTACTTAGTGCTTTGTGTATTAAGTATACCGTAAGAGGTATAATAATTGGCAATGTCTATCAATTTGCTTTTGGCTATATCGCTTTTTTGGCGTATACTAACTTATTAAATCGGAGGTGGTTTTGGATTGTGTTTATTTTGTTTAGCATTTATATAATTTTGGCAAAGTCGATTATAAGCGGCGTGGTTCCAGCCTTGACTGTAACTTTTTTAATTCTTTACAAGAGAAGTACTAAGGTTGCTATACTGAGTTTCTTAGGTAACATATCTTACTCACTTTATCTTATTCACATACCCGCCAGCTTAATAACAATTAGATTATTAAGCCCTTCATTAAAAAATTCAGGTATAATCGCTATCGCTTGCCTGTCCTTTTCTATTTTAATTGCCTATCTATTTTATGTGTTAATTGAGCAACCGGCATTAAAACTTTCAAAAAGCATCAACTTTCATAAAGATGAGAGCGCACGTTAGCATTTTTTTATAGCATTAAAAAAATGCGCAAAACAGGACAAATGGTTTTATATTTTTCGGTCACGTCGTTTTGACGATTTTATATGGTTAATAAATTTAACCATACTACTTATAAAAAATATTACCCCCCTCAACCATGGAAAAAAAATACACGTTCTGGCAACGTATCACCGGTGATACGCCCTTATTTTTTAAAAAAGCACAGATTTTGGGTGCGGGGTTGGTAACCCTTTCGGTTTCGTTAAACGGAATTGGAATTATACCACCAATCATTACCGCCATAATGGCCACAGTTGGTACCACTATAGCTGCTGTTGCCCAGTTTGCAGTAAAACAATCCGTACCTGGTAATACAATTAATAATGAAACTAAGTAATAACGGAACTAAACTGATTAAAGCGTTTGAAGGTTTAGTATTACATCCATACAAAGATGTAGCCGGTGTATGGACCATCGGATACGGTTCAACCAGTTATCCTGATGGCCGTGTTGTAAAAGCAGCCGACAAACCAATTACCAAAGCACAGGCAGATGAGCTTTTTGGTAAAACGCTTGAGCAGTACGAAAACGCCGTAAACAAATCTGTGCATGTGCCGCTTACCCAAAACCAGTTTGACGCACTGGTTTCCTTCACTTACAATGAAGGTACCGGGGCCCTAAAACAATCAACCCTGTTAAAAAAACTTAACCTTAAAGATTATGCAGCCGCAGCCGAATGCTTTTCGGCCTGGAATAAGATCACAGATCCGCATACCGGAAAAAAAGTGGTTTGCGATACTTTAACAAAACGCAGGGCAAAAGAAATTAATTTATTTAAACAGCTATGACAACGCTTGAACAACACGAAATAAGGGGCATTACCCTTAAGAACATCTCAGTAACTATCATTAGCACAATAAGTATTGTTGTATCGGTTATGACAACTTATTTCCAGCTAAAAGGTGATATAAAAGATGTACGAGCAACCCAGGAAACTCAAAACCGCGTCAACGAGATAAGACTAAAAGTCCTCGAGGGTGAAGTGGCCATATTGCAACAGGAAGTACGGGAACTGAAAGACAACAAAAAATCCTGAAAAAAAATAAAATGGACATAAAATTAAGACATGTTCATTTTTCAACAAAAAATGAACATGTCCTTACCTGCTAATCCATCTTCAGGTTATCCAGCCTTGAATAGATCTCCAGCATGGCAGCCTGTTCAATTAATGTTTTTACTTTTTTAGGACCTAAAAGATTTTGATTGTCTTTTTCTTCGGTCCAGGTGCGGTTGGCATCATCTACCAGGAATTTTAATTGAGCTTTGTTTTTATCAACCTTATACAACTCAATATATCCCCGAAGCAATACCGCGTTAAACCAATAGTTACCGGGTAATCTGCCATTTTTATAAAAATGTTTTTCGGCGGCTTTGGCTACACTCTGCGCGTCATCTAAATAATTTTTGTCTTTAGTGATATTGTACAATATCACACCCGACTGCAGCATGGTACCCGCGTTATACGTATAATAAGCCGAATCAACTTTCATCGATGGTACTCTTATCGCATCATAATAAATGCCCTTGGGCGATAACAGGTGTTGCTTTGTCCAGTTGTAAGTTACAATGGCAGTATCCAGGTAAGCCTTTTTATGGGTTGCCTGGTAAAGCTGTAGGGCAACAAGAATAGCCGGACCATTTGAACAGGTGTTCTTTCCCTTTTTATTCCCTTCAACCCAGTAAAAACCGCCGCCGCCAACCATGTCATGGCCAGATAGCAGGAAACGGAAGATCATTTCGGAAGTATGAAGGTATTCCTTTTTGTGGTTACGGGCATATGCATCCATCAAAGCAATGGCCACCCACTCGTTATCATCATAAAAACGGGAATCTGCTTTTTCCTTTACCACCATAGCCTGGTAACCCGGCACCGGTGGTTTGGCTGAGTAATACTGATCAATAGCTTTCATAACCGGGGCTATGTATGTTTTTGATGGCTGACCTGCTTCCATTTCGTTAGCAGCCTGAACCAGGGCACACAATGGCCACAAGAACGAATGATTACCCTTATTGGTTACCGGATCATTTGTTTCAAAATACAGGTTTGCCTTTTTATCATAAAACTTATCATAAATATTTTTATTGATGATGGCAATCCGGCTTTTATAATCGGCAGTAGTTTGGGCGGTTGTATTTAAAACTATTGCCAGGCAAAAAGAGATTATTGATATAATGTTTTTCATAAATATGGGTAGGATCGGTAAAAAATATCTTCCGGGGTTTAATACCCGGAAGATATTTCAAATTTAAAACTTACCATCGGCCTTTAATACGGCGGCGGCTTCTATCATCATTACGCCACTTAATTGGGTAGTCAGATCGGTAGTTGCAGATGGCTGGCTCTTCCAGTCGGGACTCACAAAAAGCGCCGGGCGACTGATGCCTTTTGTATACAGGGTTTGCGCGTTATATTTCAAAAACTTCACATAGGCATCACGATCTGTGGCACCTACCGCGGGTTCCTGGATCAGCAAGGTAAGGTATCTAACCAAAATCCCTTTAAACAAGCCTCCATCGCCCTGCCCTTCTGATTTCAACAATCCGCCGGGAGAGATATCGGTGTCATTTATAGTAGCTGTAGCATTGTGTACTGCATCGGCCAGGTAATCGGCATTATTGGTTGCCTTATAAAGTTCCAGAGCTGCGCCCATATAAACTCCCTGGTTATAGGTAAATTTATTTTTGCTGATTTGCCCGTCATGGTTACCGTTTATACCATCCCAGATGATGCCGCTTGCCGGATCAACCAATGTTGCCTTTAGCCATGTGTAAAGTTCTTTGGCTAATGTAAGATCGGCGGCATTGTTTTTTAAGCGATACAGGCGGCAGGCAAATATAATAGCCGGTGCGTTGGCTGGCGTATTTTTATAATCAGGTTGCGATTTGCGCCAGGCTATTCCCCCTCCCTGGTTATCATTGTTGCCGGTTTTTATATCCGTCCATAAGGTGTTGGCAGCATCCAGGTAATCATTGTCACTGGTGGCTTCATAAGCACGCAGACTTGCCAGGGCCAGCCATTCCATATCATCATAGTATTCGTTTTGATATTTATTACCGTTGGTGGCGCGCGTACCGTTTAGTAATGATTTCATCCGCTGTTTGTAAACCTCATTTTTAGTTCGTAAAAAAGCATCGGTAAAAATATCAAGCGTATGCGCCTGTGGCCAATAATTGTAATTGGTGTTTCCCGCATTATTCTGTATAAAATAATTTCCGTTGGCCGATAAATAGGTGCTATAGGTTTTATCTTGTAAAGAATCGGCTGTGGCTGCAAACTTATAATCTACCGTAACAGTTGGCTTGTTGCCATAAAGCGGAAAGGGTTTATCCTTAAAACACGAGGTAAGCATTAACGGAACCATGCCAGCCAATACTACCCGTTTTATATTGTGAATTATGATCTTCATAAACTATAGTTAAATGTTTTATTGTTGTGCAACTGCATATAATCGCAGGTGCACAACATATAATTTTTATTACTTAACAGTAACCTTGTGGGTATAGGCTTTAGCATCGGCGCTAAAATCCACCACGATATCAGCCGTTTTATTATCGGCTGCCCCTGTAAATTTGAAACAGTAATCGTATTGCGAACTGTTAACAGGTACCATATAATAAAATGATGCAGCTGTATTGGCATCCGGGCGGTTATTATCAGAATTTGTACTTCCGTAAAACTGTGTGGTAGTTGTGCCCGCGGCATCCTTTAAAGTAAAACGGAATTTATAACGCTCATCCCTTCCCCATGATTCCTGGTGAAACACGATGGATGCATTATCAATTTCCCATTGACCATTACTTTTATAAGGCAGATCAAACCAGATCTTGTTATCCGCGGCAAACCATAAACCTACAGATACTACCTGTGTTATAGTTGCCGACGCTGTCGTAAAATCTACTACTACTTTTTCTATTTTGGTATCGCTTGTAACTGTAGTGCTGCCATCCTTTAATAACTTTACACCGTCAATTGAATAAGTTGCAGGTGTGCCTGTGTTGCGCTCAGCAAAATGATATGTCCCGGCTTTTAAAGAGGTGTAAGCTTCAAATACACCGGTAGATGTTTGCTTTAAGTGCACGGCTTTACCCAGGTCATCACCGCCTTCGGTAGCAGTTCCGGTTAAATAAAGGTCGGCAGGAATTTCACTGAACCCGGCAGCACGCTCAACCTCAATTGTACGCGACAAGCTGCTTTTTTGTACATTGATACCTTTTGATGACATTACCGTCCATTTTAATTTACCTGTTTCCTGTGGCTGGATTCCTGCCAGGTCGGCAATTTTGTTCAGGTCTTTAAATGAGATGGTTAGTTTGTTGTATAAGCCGTTACCATCTGATGGCATAGTATATAAAGGTTTTGAGAAATCGCCGGTAGCTTTATCAAAAGCAACCTCATATACTACAAGGCCGTTATCTTCGGCTTGTGCTTGCTCCMACTCAAATGATGCTGAACCTGATGCGGGTTCAAGCTTTATAAATTTGTTATCGGCCGGGGCAAAAAAGTTATTTACTGCCGATACCTTTGTGTGGTTAAGGGTTTTATCTTTTTTACAGCCGGATACAATTATTAATGCCAATATGCCTGCCATAAGGCAGAAAGTAATTTTTTTCATGATCTTAATTGATTATAATTTTTTATAAATAATTATTGAACTACCAACCTGGGTTTTGCGTAAGATTTGGATCAACAGCACGCTCATCGCGCGGCACCGGCCATAAGTAAGCCTTACTTTTATCGAAGCTGCGCAGATTAGCCCTGATGTACCCGTTATCAACAGATAGCGGACCAAATTTGGCTCCATGCGCCCAGCCGTTTAGTACCACCTCGGCTGTTTTCCACCTGCGGATATCGAATATCCGCAGACCTTCCATGGCCAATTCACTACGGCGTTCGTTACGAATGATATTACGCAGATCGGCCTGTGCCGCGCCACTAAAGTTAAGTGCAGGCGCATCAGTAAACCCGGCACGCGAGCGGATGGCTTTTATAGTTTTATCCCAAACACCGGCATCCATCTGGCCAAGTTCATTTTTAGCTTCGGCATACATGAGCAGTACATCAGCATAGCGGATCAGGATCAGATTTAAACCCGACTGGAAATTTACGGCAGATGTAGGGTCGTAATATTTGCGGATGTAGTAACCTGTTGGTGAGCTTACTTTGCCTGGTGCATATTCATCCAGTTTATCCGCACCAGGATCTGATCCGGGTTTGGTATAAATGGTTTGGATACTGTTATCAGGCTTTTTCCATTTATATAAATTGTATACAACGGTATTAGTCATCCTTGGATCACGGTTTACATACGGATTATCCTCGTTATAGCCAGATCCGGCCTCGCTAATCTTTTTGCCATTATCCATCAGGTAACTGTCAACCAGTTCCTGGGTTGGGGCAAGGGCGTTTAAACGGGCACCCACGGCCAATGGCGCAAAATCAAAAAACTGGCTGTATGTTCTGTCGTTAGGTACAAACTCCAGATCAAATATCACCTCGCTGTTATACTCGTTTTGCGGTAAAAACAATCCCTCGTATGATGGGAATAAGCTGTAGGTACCATTGGTATTATCGTTGATCAGTTTTTCGCAGGTAGTTGCAACATCCTGCCAGCGGCTGTCGTAAAGGTAAACCCTTGCTTTGAGCGCAATGGCGGCTCCTTTGGTAATTCGGCCCCTATCGGCTACAGCATACGCTGTGTTAACCGGCAATGCCGCTGCCGCTTCATCAAGTTCTTTCAGTACAAAATCAATTACCTGGGCTTTTGGCGTGCGGGCAATTGTTTTTGAATCATCAATAGTGACGTCTTTATCAAACAAAGGCACATCACCAAACCAGGTAGCCAGTTGAAAATAATGATAAGCACGAATAAACCGGGCTTCGGCCTTCATCCTGTTTTTAAGGCCGGCATCCAAAGCTGTTACCCTATCCGCATTTTCCAAAAATATATTACAGGTTTTGATGCCTGCATAGTGGTATCCCCACTCCTCTTTAATACGTCCCAGCGAAGGATCATAAGTTCCGGCTGCAAGCGACGCCACCCCATTGGCATCGCCGCGGCCGTTATACGCATTGTCGCTCATTCCTTCGTTATAAAAAAAATAATCGCTGCGGAACATTTGTGAATAGGCAGTATTTAATACGCTCTTTGCTTTTTCTGCAGTTGTCCAGAAATTGGCATCGGTAAATTTATTTACCGGCGCCAGATCGAGTTTTTTACAGGCCGAAACTATAACAGTTACCAGGGCCATAAAAAACAAGGTTCTATATGTTGTTAATTTCTTCATGTATAATAAATTATAATGTTACATCAATACCAAACCCATAATATATCGGCGTAGGGTAAGACCTGCCACTATTTGCCCCGCCACCTTGTGGTACATTGGCGTTACTGGTAAGCTCGGTTGATTCGGGATCAAGGAATTTCATACCTGAGAAAGTGAGCATATTTTGACCAGACACATAAGCCCTAACCTTATGCATACCTATGGCTTTGGCAACACTTTGCGGTAATGAATATCCCAAAGTCACGTTTTTAACGCGCAGGTATGAACCGTCGAAAATGTACATATCAGATCCCCGCCTGAAGTTGTTGGTATTTGACTGGCTGCCGGCGGCGGCAAGGCGCGGATAACGGGCATCAGGATTTTGAGGTGTCCAGTAGTCCAACTGGTGCTGATAGATCACCTGTGAGTAGTTAAAGTGGAATGGCTCAACCTGTTCGCCACGTACAAACATGCTGCGTTTGCCTACCCCCTGCATAAACAGGTTAAAATCGAAGTTTTTAAAGGTAACATTGTAGGTAAACCCAAAAGTTAAACGAGGAAAACCGTTCCCTAAAACAAACCTGTCGTTATCATCAATAATCCCATCTTTATTAACATCCACATAACGGTTATCACCTGGCGAAACAGTTAAACCGGCAGGTTTTGGCCCGTTAACAATATCATTCAGATTTTGGAAATAGCCATCGCGTTTTAACCCAACATATGAGCCAATTGGCAAACCAACTTTATTAATCAACTGCAATTCATCATACGTTTTTATCTGGTCGCCGCCTTCAAGATATAATACTTTGTTTTTGGTATCGGCTACGTTGAAGGAGAAAGAGTGATTGAAGTTTTTGCCTGATAAACGGTAGTTAACGGTTAGTTCCCATCCACGGTTTTGTACTTTACCGGCATTATAGTCTGGTACCTGGTTCCCGCTTACGCCATATACTCCTGGTATAACTGGAGGAAGCAAAATATCCCTGGTCACTTTGTTGAAATAATCGGCTGAAATCGTCAGGGTGTTTTTTAAAAACCCCGCATCAATACCGGCATTAAATGTGGCCGCGCGTTCCCAGCGGATATCAGGGTTTGCAATTAATAAAGAAGCGCCGCCAACGCCTGCATTATTAAAACCATACGCATTTTGGAACGGACCATAGGTACGCTGGTATTGGTAATCGCCCACATTCTGGTTGCCCAAAATACCATATGATGCCCTTAGTTTCAGATCGCCATAATTATCCCGGTAATGCTGCATGAAATTCTCTTCAGTAATCCTGTAACCCACAGATCCGGAAGGGAAGAACGCATTACGGTTTTGCGTATTAAACTTTGATGAAGCATCTAACCTGAAATTAAACTCTCCATAAATTTTATTCTGGAAATTATAACTGGCACGACCAAAAGCAGAGTTCAGACTGCTTTCGGTAGTATTGTTATTGGTTGCCGATGACGATGGATCGATGATGGTTCCTGTAACAGGAGTACCAAGTTCCGGGTCGGTATATTTAAGACGCAGATAATTGCTTTGATTGGTTGATGATTCATTAGCCACCCCTATCAACACATTAACATTATGCGATTTGTGGAATATTTTAGTATACTCCGCTATTACCTGTGTGTTCAGGAAAAGGTTTTTGTTATTATCGTCATTGGTGTTCCTGTCGGCACCGTAAGTCCCCTTCGGGAAATAATCAACCTCTATCACCCGGCCAAACATGTGGTTTGCTAAAAGTGTTCCGCCAAAAACACCTTTCAGTCTAAAATCTTTGGTGATGGCCAGCTCGGCGTTTAAATTACCAAATATGTTATCGTTATCGCGTTTGCGGTAACCACCTGCTTCTAATATTCCCAGCGGGTTAAACTCTGTTAATACGTCATTGGTCAGATACCTGCCCTGGTCGTCTTTTATTTTATAATAAGTGGGTGTTCTGCCCGCGTCAACTATAAGGGTTGATGTATTGTAGGAATGTTCTTTTATTTCGGTGCGTGAGTACGACAGGATACTTGTAAGCTTTAACTTACCGTACTCACTGCTTAAATTTATCCGGTAATTGTAACGGCGCAAGCCATAATTTGGCCCAACTAAATTGCTGTGCTGATCTGTTACCCCTGCCGATACAAGATATGATGAGGTTGCATTACCTCCTGTTAAAGCCAGGTTATGATTTTGCAGTACAGCATTCTTTAAAATAGCATCCAGGAACCATTGCTGATCGCCCTGCTGCTGAAAATTGCGGATATCCTGCGGACTATAGATGGGTTGCAAACCAGCATTCACAACGGCCTCATTCCTAAGGATGGCATTTTCATAGCTGTGCACCGGCTTGTACCCTACGTGCGGCTCCTGCACACCAGCCTGCCCATTGTAGCTTAATTGCGTATTTGAATTTTTCTTCCCCTTTTTAGTAGTAACTAATATCACACCGTTTGCCGATCTTGAACCGTAAATGGCGGCGCTACCCGCATCTTTTAATACAGAAACGCTTTCAATGTCCTGTGGGTTAAGCAAATTGATATCGCCACCGGTTATACCATCTATAACCACCAGCGGACTGTTATTACCCAACGTGCTCACACCGCGAATATTAATATTGGCATAAGCCCCGGGCTCTGAATTGGTTTGCTGAATGATAAGATTTGGCGACGTACCCTGCAAAGCCTGAGTTAAATTTATCGATGGCTTACCCTCGATAGCTTTTGACGAGATCTGATCGACGGCGCCGATAATATTGGCGCGTTTTTGTGTGCCATAACCAACCACAACAACCTCGTTTAACGAAGTACGTTCAGGCGATAGCTGCACGTTTATGGTAGTTTGATTATTTACAAATACTTCTTTGGGCGTATAGCCAATAAAACTGAATACCAGGATCTCGTCGCTGCCTACATTGTTTAACGTAAAGGTTCCGTCGGTATTGGTAATGGTACCTGTTGTGGTGCCTTTTATTTTTACACCAACACCAGGGAATGGCAGGTTATTTTCGTCGGTTACCTTACCCGTTATTTTAATGGGGACCGGCGGGGCCTGCTGTATACCTCCCGGATTATTTTCCAGCTCGGTTTTTTCGTCGATAACAACTACATCATCAATAATTTTGTAGCTGAGGTTAAATGGAGTTAACACCTCATTAAGCACCTGTTTGATGCTTTTATTTTTGGCGTTTAAAGTCACCCTGTATTCCGGCTTCAGTACATTATCTGCGTAAGCAAATTTTATATGTTTGTCGGCCGAAATTTTATCAAGAGCATCAGTAAGCTTTGAGTTTTTAAGCTTAAGCGTAACTGATACCTCTAAAAATTTCTGGCCAAATGAATCATTTGCAACGGCCGAGAGGCACGTAAAGCAAACAACAAAGCAGGCGAGCGAGGTAAATTTCATTAATATTATTACATAACGAACTACTCCATTTGAAAATAGAGATATATTCATAGATTTGAGATAATTAAAGTGTTTGAAATTGAAGTGCTTTGTTCTGAATTGGACCTCGAAACGTTGCACTTATTATTAACCTGGCATTTTAAGCAACCCTGTTCAAATCCCTTTGATCAGGGTTTTTTTTATGTATTTATGTCATCATTCTTTTTTTAATTTAGGTTAGCTAATAATTGGTTATATTTTTTACTAATCGGTTTAATTTAACAGCCTTTACCCTTCAAACGATATCCGGAACCCTCCTGTATGGCTTTACCTTTCACCAGCTTGGATATGATCTTCATGATATTTACTAAGGATACATTGGTAAAATTGGCCGAGATAGAACACTTCACTAAATTGATATCGGCATTAACTTTCACATTGAAACGGTGCTCAATAGTGTTTAAAACTTCGGGCAGCGGCATGTTTTTAAATACCAGGTCGCCGTTTTTCCAGGCTGTGAGCACCTGCACATCCACCATCTCTTTTTTAACCGCCTGGTTGTTATCTCTGTTAAACACAACCTCCTGGGCGGGGGTTAAAAAAACGGTTTGCGATCTTTTTGCGTTATTGGCCGTGCCGATAACACCTACTTTACCGCTTAAAACATCAACTTTTACAAAATGGTCTTCGGGGTAGGCTTTTACATTAAAGCTTGTACCCAGCACCTGGGTACGGATGGCGCCGGTATGCACAATGAACGATCTTTCGGCGTTATGGGCCACATCTAAAAATGCCTCACCTACCAAAGTGATCTCTCTTTTATCGCCGCGAAATTTTTCGGGATAGATTAGCTTGCTGCCACCATTAAGCCAAACCTTTGTGCCATCTGCCAGCGTTACGTTTATTATTTTCCCGTTAGCTGCGGCAATTTGTTTATTAGCGATGGGAGATACATAATCAAGAATGTTATTACGATAAATATATGCCGAGAAACATAAACCGGCAAACAGGGAAGCAGCAACAAGCCATTGCTTTTTAAAGGTTTTAATTTTGTCCGATCCATCAATTTGCGCAGTGATTCGGTTGTATACCTCATCGCTGTTAAATTCAACGCCATGGTTGTTAACTTCGGGCGTATTGCCCAAATCAAGCTCATCAAAATATTGATTTACGATTTCTTCCTGCAAAGATTGGTCCTTCGCGGTGATCTGCTTTTTCCTGAAATTAAACTTTCTCATGGTTTATATATGCAGGATGCATTCAACACGCCCTACCCCCCAAAGAAGTTTAAAGTTTTTTTTTGATTCTTCCTAAACTCTGCCCAATTGGAGAAAATTCAATTCAATTCATAAAAACTGAGCTTGCCGGCACAACATCCGCATGCGAAAACGAACGGAGAAAGCCCGATTTATATTCAGCCAGTTTCTCTTTCTGGTTTTGTGCCTTCAGGCTTTGATACAATCCTAATAACGACCATCCGTTACCAGGATTGTGTACCAGGTCTTCCCGGTAAACCTGTTCTGCCAAGGTATTATCATCGTTTTTTAAAAGGTAGGCGCCCAAAAATTGCCGTGCGGGAATAGGCCATTCGGCAGGCTCAGCATAAATCATATTATCTTCCACTTTTACCGCCTTGTTAAGGTATGCAATACCGCTTTCATATTTGTTTTGTGCCAATAAAATCGCCCCGGCCAGTATATTTTCTGCTATAGTGGCTCCTTCTAAAGCTGTATTAAAAGGAATACGCCTGCCGTTTAAAACAGGGTTATTAATATTACTCCGCAACAACATTAGCTGCCTGCTGGCAGAATCTGGCTTACCGCTATAAATAAAGGCCAATCCTTTTGCAAAATTTTTCAGTACCTGGGCATAAGCCCAACCTGGGTCTGGTTCAACATTGTCCTTCAGTATTTCGTCCCATTTACCAAGGCGCACCATGGTAAGCACCGGCATCATATACAAATACTGTGAATAATTATCATCCGGCGCAGGCGAAACGCTATTCCTGCAATGTAAAGCAGCATCCATGCCTTTTGCATACATCCCCCCACTAAAAGCACAATAAGTTTGCACCGCATACAGGTGCGGTATGGCTTTGGCAAGAGAAATATTTTTTGCAATTGAATAATACGCAAGGACACTTTTATTGGCCTTGTCATTGGCATCTACCCCCTGAAAATACAATCCGTTTCTTTGGTAAACATGGCTCGCCATATGAACCATATGCCCTACACCAGGAAACAGCCTTTTTAAAGGTTCGGCATTTGCCATAACCGCACCGGGGTTACGGGATGCCTCTACCAGGTGAATATAATAATGCAAGGCAGCAGGATGCTCGGGGTTTGCTTTCAAAACACTTTTACACAGGTCAACCAGTTCTGGTGTCCATTCTTTTGACGATCCATCGGTATTCCAAAAATCCCAGGGATGTATCAGCATTATCGCATCTATATACAGCATTTTTATGTCCACGTCTTCGGGATACACCGATATCAGCTTCTTCATACCTTGCGCATAGGCATTTTCATCATGGGTAGTTTGTTCCTGTCCCACCGGATACCGTAGCTTCATAACCCTGATGAGTGCTTTTTCTTTTTCGGTTGCATTATTAGCATTCGCGTTTAATTTTTTTAAAACCGCGGGCAATCCTTTTGGCACAATATACACGTTAGCATTATAGTAAGGGCCCATGCTTAATGCCTGCCCCCAATAGGTCATGGGCGAAGAGGGGGCAAATCGGGCCGCTTCTTTGAACGAGGCTAATGCCTCTTTCATATGGTAACTATAATACATGGTTAAACCCTGGTTAAAATAAAACCGGGCGCTGTCATTATGGGTTGAAATAGCGTAGCTATAATGCCCCCAGCCCGGTAATTTTACAATGAATTTTCCCTGAGCGGTAGTATCCGCATCACCAATGGCCGAAGGTGAGCCGCAAGTGACCACATTGGTTCTTTTAACCTCTTTTTTGCCGGGTAACTTTTTGATTTGAAATGCAAACAAATATGTTCCTAACAAAAGAACAGGGAGTGCGAAAAAAAGCGATACCTTTTTCATTTTCAGCTTTTTAAACAGATTTAACGATAAACAGGCAACCGGCAATATTTTTAACTGGAGTTGGATGAAAACTACAAGCCTACATTGGTTTAACAAATTTAAACAATAGTTTTTTAAATAATCATAGGATAGAATTATCTCCTAAATTATCATATGCACCAGCAGCAAGGCAATCACAGCTGGCAAATAATCTGTAAGCCCGGTACGCAGGTAACGCAAGGCTATCGTGATCTGGTTTTCGACAGTTTTTATGGAGATATTTAAGCGGGAAGCGATCTCTTTGTTAGATAGGTATTCCTTACGACTGAGGGTAAAGATCTGGCGGCATTTTTCGGGCAGCCGGGCAACATTGCTTTCCAGCAGCTGGCTTATGTCATTTTGAAGGAGTTTGCTATCGGCGGTGTATTTTTCTATCAGCTCTTCAATAACTTCCAGGTTAAGCGTGGCTTTTTTGGTGCGGATATAATAGATAACCCGATGCCTGATAGCTACTTTGAGGTACGCTTCCACCGAAGTGATGTTTAGCTGGTTTCTTTTTGTCCACAAATCGATAAACAATTCCTGCACCAGGTCTTCGCAAACATCGCGGTCTCTGAATAGATTATAGGCAGCATGAAAAAGTTTGGCCGAATATCTTTTATACAGCAATTCAAATGCCTCACGGTCATCCAGCCTTAGTAAATCTAACAATTTAGCATCGGGCCACATTTGATATTCCTTACCTGGAAGCATAAATGGACTGTAAAACGGTTTCTGAATTGGATAGGCATAATTACAAGATTATTTTTAAATAAAAAACTTTTTTTGTTTCAGGCAAATTTTGCTCCCTCAGGGGGCTCCCTGATGCCATTAAGTTAAGAAAAACAGCGGAAGATAATTTCTCGCAAAGACGCTAAGGCGCAAAGAAAAAAAGCAAATCGCGGCCCCTGAGCGGACAAAAAACAAACCGGCAGCTTTATTAAAACTGCCGGGGCATTAATATTTGGGGCAATAGTACAAAAGCTTATTTCGCCGTCTTCTTTCTTTTTATACGATAAATTATCGCTGCTATTAAAATAATTAAGATAGCAACATGCCACCACTTAACAGTATAATTGATATAAAGCCCGGTTGATATTACTGAATCGCCCTGCAATTGCTGAATAACACTAATTATCATCGTGATTTGGTTTAAGAAACCAATCTAACAAAAAAAACTTATCCAGTGTTTATCCGCCTATTTTACTATACCACTCTTCCCATCAACGGGTCGCTAAAGCTATGTTTACCGGTTTCAACGCGGCCGGCGTACCTTTTTTCGAAAGTGTGACCACCGGTTACTTTCACACTAAAATCGTACCAGCCATGGCTTTTAGCCAGATCAAGCGCCAATGCGTTTGTACCCTTTTTATTTAATAATGTTTTATGATTGTTGGTTTTATAACCATGATCGATAACTTCAACAGTATAAGCTTTATCGGGACTTAAATTAGATAGTTTCAGAGCGATATTGCCGGTTAGTTTTCCGGCCAGTTCCTGGTATTCGCAGGCCACATCAGCTAATGGATCGGCTTCAGTGCCTTTATACTCACGGAAAAAGCCGTTTGGCCCATAAACACGCAGGTGGTATTCACCGTTCTCAAATTCGTGTATTGGCCATGTATCGGCTACGCTATCGCCTGCAGTAAGCGCGTAGGCCCAGGTGCGCAAAGGCTCCATTTGCTGCGGATCATTAAAGCTTGCATATTTACCGGGCGCATAAACATTAAATGCCGAGCCTAAAGCTTTATCACCAAATGCCTGTTTACTTGCATTAAATCTTATTTCGAAAGATTTTTTATCAGCACTTAATTTACCATCTGCGTACAACTGGTATGGCAGGGCCGATGACGGTTTTATGCCCTTTTCCTGTTGGGCCATATAAGGCGAAGCGTACGGATCTTTGTTGATCCCGGCTATTTCATCGGCAGTGAGCAGTTTATAGGTGGGCAGTTTTTTAAATTTGGCCATGTGGATACTTTCGTAAAAAGCATCTTTAACAACAAACTCAGGGTTGGCTATTTTTTCGCCGTTGTATGGGCGAAAAACAGAGGTTAGGTCACCGCAAACTGTGCGGCGCCAGTTGCTGATATTTGGTTCAACTACTTTTTTACCTGTTTTTTTGCTTAAAAAATTCTCCAGGAATTGTAGGGTTGAAGTATGGTCAAAAACTTCGGAGTTTACCCAGCCCCCCTTGCTCCATGGCGAAGCAATTACCAAAGGAACACGATAGCCTAAACCAATAGCGCTTTCACGATCATAAACTTCGGGAAAATTGTCGCGGGCTTTTTCCTGTTCAAAGGTTACAAATTCAACGCTGGTATCAATTCCTTTTGAAACTTTGCCTGTTCCCTCTTTATGCGGATGAGGCGCTACAAACGGCGGCACGTGATCAAAATAACCGTCGTTCTCGTCGTAAGCCAATATAAAAATAGTTTTTTTCCAAACTTCGGGGTTTTTAGTGAGGATATCCATCACCTCGGATACATACCAGGCGCCATACCAGGCCGAGCTGGGGTGATCAGAAAAGTTTTCGGGTGCCGATAACCAGGATACAGTTGGCAAGGCCCCGGTTTTTACATCCTCCCTAAACTGGTGCAGCACATCGCCTTTGGGCACCAGTAATTCGCGTTCGGTACCGTTATCATCATATTTCAGGTTAACCAGTGTGCGGTAATGCGGATCATTGGTATTGGTTACAAAACCTTTTTGATGCAGATTTTTTTCGCGTTGCGATAGTTTGGCAAACTTACCCGGATCAAGGCTGGCCATATCTTTTTTGATATTATCCAGGTCGCGTTTTTTTTGTTTAAGCTGTTTTTTAAGATGATCGATATGCGCATCACCGGCAGGTAAGGCAGCAATTTGTTTTTCAACATCAGCTATCTCATCCGGCAAAAGGGTAAATCTTTTTTGCAGGTGCGCTATATGCTTATCGTAAAGCTTGATATTGTACTGACCAAAAAACTCTAAGGGGTTATCCTGGAAATTTGATAACCAGGGATCTTCCTCACCCACAAAACCGGTATCAATAGCTATTTCGTTCTGGTAATGTTTCCATGAAATACTGTGATCTTCCAAACGCTCGGGGAAAGTAGCCCAGTTGAGCGTGCCATAATCCATATCATCATTCCAAACATGGGCACGGGAATTTTCATGCTGTTCGGCGCGGATAGTTCCGCTCCAAAAGTATAACCTGTTGGGGTTGGTGCCGGTAAGCGACGAGCAAAAATTCTGGTCGCATACAGTAAAGGCATCAGCTAAAGCATAATAAAAAGGGAGATCCTCGCGGTTATAGTAGCCCAGCGTTAAAGGCATGTGGCTATACTCCTTTATGCCGTTTTGTTTTACATTAAGCCACTGATCGAATTTACCATCATTACGGGCATTAACCTGGTTGGCCCATGAGTGCGGTAACGACGACATCCATGTAGCTTTGGTCCCCTTAATATCCAAACGGAAAGGCGCATAAGTTTCGCCTTTATTATTGGTTTGCAGCCAAACCTTGTTTTTATTTGGCAGATCGATAGCCCGCGGATCATTATATCCGCGCACCCCCTTTAACATACCATAAGTATGGTCAAACGAGCGGTTTTCCTGCATCAGGATCACTATGTGCTCCGCATCCATAAAGGTGCTGCCCGGGGCCGGGTTTATAGCCATCGCTTTTTGAATAGATTCGGGTAAAACGCCGGCAAGCCCCGCCGCGCCGGTTAGTAAAGCCGCCTTTTTAAGAAAATCTCTCCTTGAGTCACGCATGTTTTTTTATTTAGACCATTTAGACCATGGTCAATAGTCCATAGACCATGGTTGTTGTTTGAATACAATATCTTATCCGACCATGGACTATCGACTATCGTCCATGGACTAATCATCTTTTAGCAATTACCTGTTCGCACAAACCTAACGAAAGCGTCATCCCGTTACCGCCAAGACCATTTATGATGGTTACACCAAGCTCAACATCCACAATTAATTCGGTTGCCCCGTTGGTCATTTTTGGGTAGATGCCGTGCCATGATTGCAGGAGATTCCAGTCCTTAAAATTAGCAAAGGTGTGTAAGTATCCGGTTATTAAATTATTAATAAATGCTTTGTCAAAAGGGTCGTGCACCATGCCGTACTCATGCGAATCGCCTATGGTAAGCTCTCCGTTGCCATTTTGCGATACCATAACGTGAATACCCCAGTTAAGGTGTACAGCATATTGCTCTTCATAACGTTTGCGCAATGCGGGCAATGAAGCCGCCGCCTGGAAACCAGGATAATGGATCATGGATAAACCACCGCATAACGATGGACCAATGCGCCATTCATCCGGCTGGCTAACCAAACGCATCATTTGTAACTTACACTTGGTAATTTCGGTTTGGGCAAAAAGTTCGGGGTATAAGGTTTCAAAGTCGGCACCGCTGCAAACAAATATTTCATCGGCCTGCCAGCTTTGGGTACCCGAGGATACTTTAGGGTGCTCAATCCGGCTGATGGCCGTGTTCCAGTGAAACTCCACCCCAAATTTATCGGCCAGGTATTTTGCTACCTGCCCCACTGCCTCCCGCGATTCGATGATCATTTCCTCGCCGCTCCATAAGGCGCCTTTTAATCCTTCGGTATTTATAGCCGGTGATTTTGAGATAGCTTCGCCAGGTGTTAATAGTGCACAATCGCGGTGCAGGTGATTAGCCTCTACATATTCCTTTATCACTTGTAGCTCATCATCATGATAAGCCAGGTGTAATGAGCCTACTTCATTATGCCAGATATTGGCTTCGGTACAAATGGTTTTCCAGATGCTGCGCGAGAGCATAGCACGCTCAAACATTGGTCCGGTAGCCTGCCCTATTGGCCAAATCATCCCGAAATTGCGGATTGATGCGCCAACCGCACGTTCATTACGTTCAAACACGGTTACTTTGTAGCCGCGTATGGCAAGGGCCCGGGCGGTTGCCAGGCCTACTATGCCCGCGCCTATGACTATCGCAGAGCCCCCCGGCCCCCTGAAGGGGGAGCTTTTTGAATTACTATTTTCTTTCATTTTGTTGTTGTCATTAAGTCGTTGTTCGTTAAATCGGCGTTTTGAATTTTGCCTTTTGAATTTTGACTTGTTTTAGCGCTTTGCAAAAAGTAAATGAGCGATAATGCGCTGCAAATGCCGCCTACCACTGCTACAACCATTACGCCCTCTTTAAAAAATGTGCCCCAGCTAATGTTTGGGCGACCTAACTCTTTGATAAACAAAATGCTTACGCTGCCCAGGTAACCCATAGAATCGGCTATGTACATAATGAAGCCTACGTTGCTGCGGTAATTAAAGGTAGCTATCATCCTATCAAAAAATATAGCATTGTAAGGCACGTAGCCCATATAAAGGCCAAGGCCGGCCATGGTCATCCAGCTTACCGGGCTAATCATTTTAAACGAGAATAACAGGGTTGATACACCTACCAATACACAGCCACCTATAATAAACAGGTGAATGATGCTGAAAGCCCTTAAATTCTTTTTTACAAGGATAAGCAGGCTCATGCCAACCAAAACTATAACGGAAATAATGGAATCTATATTGGTGTAAATGCTATTACTTTTTACGCCCAGGTCGGCCCAGATCTCTACTTCAAAATTGTCCCGTACATCGCGCATAATGGTAAGCAGCACATATATGATAATGGTGAGGATAATGCCAGGTAAAAACCGAACCAAAAACTGCTTACGTTCGGTTGCGTTCATAGGGCTGCGCTCTGCACGCAACTGCTTATCCCGGGCAGTTGGGGCAGGCATCAGTTCCATACAAAAAACAAAAAGTAACAGGGGTAAAACAAATAAAGCGCCTGTTAAAAAAGGCATATGATATTCGTTCACATGGAAAACCGTGAGCAATGTGCGGCCAACGGTTTTTACAAAACCCGATGCAAATATCAGGCTGATAGATAGTACTGCTGCCATAAACTCGGTTGAGCGACGGCCTTCAAGGTAACCAAAAACCAAACCCCAGATGAGCCCCAACGGGAAGCCGTTAAGGAATAGGAAAATAATATTCCACGGTGCCGGTACAAAAGCGAAGGCAAGCAAAGCTGCCCAGGCAAAGCCGATAAGTGCTAAAATATAACGCCCCCTGGTTTTGCTGTTCACTTCGGCAATAAAGCGAATACCGTAAAATTTGCTTAAGGTATAACCTATTACCTGGGCTATTACCAGCCACACCTTATAATCAACATGCAGGTATTGCTGTCCGGAAAAGGTCCCGGCTGCAAAAGCTTTACGGAAAGCATACATGGAAGTATATAAACCAAATGCCGAAACCGCCGCCATAACCGATAGCAGCGAATATGGCCATTTGGCAACTTTTGCACGTAAACCGTCAATCAGGCTCATTGCTTACTGGTTTATAATATCAATAACCTGTGCTATATCGTCAATAATATGGGTGGGATTGTAGGTTTCCAGCTGGGCGCGGGTAAATATGCCGGTGGTTACGCCAATTACATATTTACAGCCGGCATTTTGTCCCTCACGTACGTCAACCTCGGTATCCCCTACTTTGACAACTTCCAGCGGATCTGTTATGCTCCCCTCCATCATCATTTTTTGGATCATATACGGATGCGGGCGACCAAGTTCTACCTCATCCGACCCAACAACGTAGTCTATCAAACCCTTTTCGCGCCATTGTAAACGGTTAACAATTGTATCGGCAATATCGCGCGAAAAACCGGTATTTATGCCTACTAATACGCCTTTTGCATGCAATGCAGCAAATGTTTCTTCTACATTTGGAAGGGGCTCAATACCTGGTTCGTATTGGTAAAAATTAATCATTTGCTGCACAAACTCTTTGTGAATGGTGCTTACCAGTTCATAAGTTATAACAGCTGTGTTTGCTTCATGCTCATGCAGCATTTTGCTAATGGCAAGGGTCTTTTCGTAACCCATTAAGGTGTCTATCTTTGATAACTCAACCACATACCCCGATTTTTTCATGGCAGCCTGGAAGGCTTTGCTTACTTCATGATCATCCTTAACCGTGGTGCCGGCTATATCAAAAACAACTAATTTAATACTCATAAACAAATATAAAATGTTTAGCAATACTAAACTTAATTTATTACCAGCAAACTAATTTTGTGTTAAGGTTTGGTTAAGGTAGTCAGTGGTGAGTAGTGAATGGTGAGTGGCTGATTGGGGTAAGTTTATCTGCAGCCAGATTGTGCAGATACTTCAGATTATCGGATTTGCTAATCCCTATTCCACAAATCCGGTTTCAGACAAAAAAGAATATTCACCTATTCAACTATTACTCATCATTCACCACTGACCACGCACCACTCACCACTCACCCCATCATTTCTTCTCTTCAAAAAAATAAACAACCAGCATACTTGCGGTTGTTGTACCCAGGTTTTTGGGTGTATGGGGGATGCGGCCATCAAACAACATCGAATCGCCCTGGTAAAGTTTTACCTTGTCATCATTAAACTGGTATTCAATTTCACCGCTTAAAATGTACTTGTACTCAAACGCTTCGGTTTCCGCCATCGGGCGCGATGCATCAGGTTCCAGCTCAAGTATTACGATGTCGACAGTTGATTGTGTTATTAACTGGGTAAAGATTCTTTGATAATGGAAGCCCGCAGCATGTTCCTTTTCAAAATGCTCATACTCGGCTTTGCGCTTTACCAATACCGGCACAGGATTATCTTTTGACCGGATACCCTTAAAAAACTCGTTCATATCTATTTCAAGAGCTTTGATAATATCTATCAATACAATAAGCGATGGTATAGTACGGCTGTTTTCTATCTGCGATATTAGTCCTTTACTTACATTGGCCCTGATAGCTAATTCCTGAACGGTTATATTTTTTTCTCTCCGGCGTTCCTTAATGCTGTTACTGATCTGTATCAGTATATCCTCTTCCATAATGTTTAGTATTGGTAAACATGCGCAAAATAAAAAAAAATTGTCAAGCCCCCCAACCCCCTAAAGGGAGAGCTTTTGAATTGCATGCTTTTAATCTGCTGCATTTATAATTGCTAAACGACTCTAAACCATATTTTTATATAATAAATAACTATACTAATCAAAAAGCCCCGTTTTTAGGGGATAAAGGGGCCTGCCGTTATTATTCATAAACATTTAATAATAACATAACCTCAATCGCCTTAATTTGCAATAAAATCTACCAACATGACATTTTCCTTATACGACCCGCGGGCTGTAGTAAAAGAAGTATTTTCACTTTATGAAAAATTTGGCGACGAAGACTACATAGGTGAGCCGGTTTCGCAGTTGGAGCATATGTCGCAGGCTGCAGCTTTGGCACAGGCCGAGGGACATGATGATGAAGTAATTCTGGCTGCTTTTTTTCATGACATTGGCCATTTATGTGCCGAAGCCGGTGAAGCAGAAAGTATGGATGGTATGGGCAATGTTGATCACGAGCAAATTGGTGCCGATTTTTTGCTGGAACGCGGTTTTTCTGAAAGAGTAGCTAACCTGGTACAGGGACATGTAATTGCCAAAAGATACCTTACCTATAAATATCCCGAATACTATAACTGTTTATCTGAAGCAAGTAAGACAACCCTCAATTTCCAGGGAGGTGTGATGACGGCTGACGAAGCCGCTGATTTTGAGCTTCATCCCGATGCCGAACTGATTATCAGGCTGCGTTACTGGGATGATATGGCCAAAGAAATGAATGTGCCGGTAGATAACATACAATATTTAAAAACTATCGCGCTTAGTCATTTACAACAGGTTAACTCATAAAACATTCATGTTAATTTTTTGTAACGGGCTTGTGATATTACCGTTACAAAAACCACCTGCTTAACACAGGGTGAACAAAAGCTTAAGTATTGCTTAATGCTAAATTGGTTTACTAATAATAAACAAAGTTTAGTATTGCTGCATGAAAAAAGCAAAATTCTCACCCTTAAATTTTAGCAGATGAATAAGTTTTACCAACGATTAACAACCGTTATTACGGTTTTGTTATTTTGTATTGCGCCGTCTATATTATTAGCCCAAAGCAAAATAAGCGGTACAGTTACCGACGAAAATCACTTACCACTACCAGGTGTAAGTGTAAGAATTAAAGATCAAAACAAAGGAACAGTAACCGATATTGAAGGCCGTTACATTATTTCGGCAAGCGCGGGTCAAACACTTTCTTTTTCATTTATCGGCTACACACCACAATCTGTTGTGGTAAGTGATAAGGCGGTAATTAACATTAGCCTTACCGGTGATAACAAAACATTAAACGAGGTAGTTGTTACCGCGCTTGGTGTAAAAAAGGAAACCAGGCGAATTGGTTACGCCATACAAGCCGTAAACGGCGATGCATTAACCACAGCCCGCGACCCCAACCCTATTACAGGTTTAATAGGTAAGGTTGCCGGTGTAAGTGTAGGTCCATCTGCCGAGTTATTGGGCAATCCAAATGTTTTAATAAGAGGTAACCAGGTATCCTTATATGTAGTTGATGGTTTCCCTATTAATACGGATACCTATAACATCAGCCCCGATGATATTGAAACTTATACCGTACTAAAAGGTCCTGCCGCGGCGGCACTGTACGGTAACCGCGCATCATTTGGCGCTATTTTAATCACCACAAAAAAAGGTGAGAAGAATAAAAAAGGCTTAACTGTTGATATTAACAGCAGTACTGTACTTAACACCGGCTTTTTAGCCTTCCCGCGTACGCAAAGCACATTTGGTCCGGGCGAAAATACCTTTTATACTTTTGTTGATGGTAAAGGCGGCGCACCAGGCGGCGTGGACGGTGACTATGATGTTTGGGGCCCGTACTTTGCAGGCCAGCTAATACCACAGTATGATAGCCCCGTTATTAACGGTGTTCGCCAGGCTACCCCATGGACAGCCCGTGGTAAAAACAACCTCAAAAACTTTTTACAGATAGGTACGCAAACCAACAATAACGTATCCTTAGGGGCAGTTGGCGATACTTATGTAACCCGTTTTTCGGTTTCGCAGCAACATCAAACCAGCTATATCCCTTCACAATACCTCAATATAGCTAATGCTAACTTTTACGCTTCGTTTAACCCTATCCCAAAATTAAAATTTGAAGCCAATGTTAATTATAACAGGCAGTCAACAGATAATTTCCCGGACGTTCAATACGGCCCTAACAGTATCATCTATAACATTGCTGTTTGGACAGGCGCCGACTGGGATGTAAACGCACCTGATATTAAAGCCATCTGGCAGCCAGGCAAAGTTGGCGTTCAATCGCAGTTTGCCGAGTATCAGCGTTACCATAACCCTTATTTGTTAACCCAGAAATGGACCCGCGGCCATTATAAAAATGACACCTACGGTTACCTGTCTGGAAACTATAAGTTTAACGATCATGTAAACGTAACCCTGCGTTCGCAAATTGATACCTATAACATTTTACGTACAGAGGATCTTCCGTTTTCGGCCCACCCGTACGGCCGTGAAGGTAACCAGGGCGATTACCGCGAAGACCGCCGCGACCTGTTTGATAACAATACCGAGTTAATGGTGAACTATAACTTTACCGTTAAAAAGTTTTTAAACCTATCGGGCGTTGTTGGTTCAAACCTTCGCAGCTTAAATTATAACTCAAGCTGGACATCTACCGATTACCTGAACGTACCAGAAGTTTACGCTTTCAGTAACTCAAAAAACCCAATCCAGTCAACCAGCTTTAACTCGGCCGAAAGGGTATTTAGCTACTATGCATCATTAGATGCCTCGTTTGGTAAATATGCTACTTTATCGGGCACTTTTCGCCGCGATAAATCAAGCGCGTTCCAGAATGTTACTACCTATGGTTATCCAAGCGTATCGGCAGCTACAGTAATTTCTGATTACATTAAACTGCCCGAATTTATTTCGTTCTTAAAAGCCCGCGGTTCATTTGCAAGCATTAAAACAGATGCTTCAAGCTCAACCATAGGTCCGGCTCCTTACAGCTCTATCACCGCGTTTGGTGGCAGCACAGGTGCATCATTATTTAACAACCCGCTGGGTTATGGCTCTACTTATAGATCGCCATATAATGGCCCTACTTATGCGCTAAACACATCGTATAGCATCAATAAACCTTATAACAACCAGGCGGCAGGTTATGCATCTGACTACCTGTACCAGGAAAACATCAAAACGCTTACCCGTATCAACTACGAGGAAGGCTTTGATATCAAATTTTTACAGAACCGTTTAGGGTTTAGCGGTACAGCGTTTCAATACATAGATGGTCCGCAAATATTACAAAACGGTATTTCACCATCAACCGGGTACGCTTATGAATTCCTTAATGCTTTGAAAACCAAAAAAACAGGTTATGAAGGTTCATTAGAGGGTACACCAATTAAAAACTTAGGCGGCTTTACCTGGAATGTTTTGGTTAACGTAGCAACCTTTAAGGAAATTTATACCGAATTACCTAAAGGCCAGGATATCTACAATACATTTTTTAAAGTAGGCGACCGTGTAGATAAATTATATGGCAGCGCCTTTGTACGTTCGCCACAAGGACAAATAGTTAATGATGCTGCAGGTAAACCATTAGCATTACCTGTTGCACAATACCTGGGCAACGAAAATGCCAAATACACCTGGAGCATTTACAACAAGATCCGTTACAAAAACCTAAGTATGGGTTTCCAGTTTGACGGTGCTGTTGGTGGTGTTATTGTTGATTACATGCACAATAAAACCATGCGTGGCGGCGCCAATATTGAAACGGCTACCGGCGCCCTTGGTGACGCGCGTTACAAAGACTGGCAAAACTTTGGTAAAACCGGCTATAACGGCAGCTACGTAGGCGAAGGTGTTGTGGTATCAAACAATACAGCTATTAACTACGATTCAAAAACAGGTGCAGTATTAAACTATAACTCCCTGCAATTTGCGGCCAACAAGCAAACTGCTTTTGTACAGGATTATGCCAGTAAATATTATGGCGTGGATGAATCAAACCTGATGAGCAAAACTTTTTCTAAACTGCGTGAGGTTACTTTCTCATATGATTTCCCTAAGGCGTGGTTACAAAAAAGCTTTATTCAGAAAATCTCGGCATCACTTTATGGCCGTAACTTATTGTACTTCTATAAAGATAAACGCTTTAAAGATGTAGATCTGGATCAGTACAATGGCGCTGTTGCACAAACAGGGTTGCAATCGCCAACAGTACGCAGCTACGGCTTCAACTTAAATTTATCATTCTAATTAACAGATGAATATGAAAAAGATATTTAGAATTTACCTACTGCCGGTATTTATGATACTAACAGTAACCGGTTGTAAAAAGAGTTTCCAGGATTTAACGGTAAATAACAACGTACCCAACGCAGTACCTGCTTCGCTGCTTTTCAATGGCGTATTAAATAGCATGGTGGAATACCCGGATAACTCAAAGGAAATTTATTGCCAGTATTACATTTACAACTACGATTATTATGGCAATAACCGTTATGATTTTGGCAGCGGCGATAACTATTATACCGCACTTAAAAATGTGCTGGCAATGGAAGACCAGGCTTTAAAAGCAGGTCAGCCTGCGCTTAACCCATATAGCGCCATCGCTAAATTTTTTAAAGCTTATTTTTTCAGTAAAATGAGCATGGAAGAAGGCGATATCCCGATGACCCAGGCTTTACAGGGATTAAAAAACCTTACCCCTGCTTATGATACCCAAAAAGCGGTTATGGTACAATCGCTGGCCTGGTTAGAGAGCGCCAACAGCGATCTGGCTACACTTATTGCAGCCAAAGGAAATGTACTTACCGGCGATATTTACTTTAGCGGCGATCTTACAAAATGGCAAAAAGTTGTAAACGCCTTCAGGATAAGGCTATTGATACAACTAAGCAAAAAAACAACTGATATTGATGTTGTTGCACAGTTTGCCGCGGTAGTTGGCAACCCAACCAAATATCCGGTTATGGAAAGCGCTGCTGATAACCTTCAGTTTAATTTTCTTAGCCCAACTAATTATTACCCGCAAACACCAGATAACTTTGGTCAAAGCGGATCAAGACAAAACACATCTGCTACCTATATAGGTTTGCTAACCGGCTTAAAAGACCCGCGTGTTTATGTAACAGCCGAGCCTGCCCGCGATAATGTTGATAATTTACATCAAAGCCCAACTGCATTTTCTTCGTTCATCGGCGCCGATCCGGGTCTGGATCTGGGTGTGATGTATAACAATGCCGGTTTGCAGAAATATTCGTTTCTGAACAGGAAACGTTATTATTCTACTTATACCGGCGAGCCAAGCATACAAATAGGTTACCCCGAACTGATGTTTAATATTGCCGAAGGTATTAATCGCGGTTGGGCAACCGGAGATGCGGAGAGCTACTACAAAAAAGGGATCCAGGCTTCATTTGATTACTATGGCATCCCAACAGGCACGGGTACTTTTACCGCTTACTTTTATCGTCCCGGATCAAAAAGCACTGCCGATATAGGCAACTATGATACTTATCCTATTAGTGTTAACTGGGATGCCTATTACGCCCAGGCAGGTGTTAAATACACCGCTGACGCAGCCGGCCTGACCAAAATATTACAGCAAAAGTACCTAGCATTGTTTCGCCACTCCGGGCTGGAATCATACTTTACCTATCGCCGTACCGGCCTGCCAACGTTTACAACCGGTCCGGGTACAGGAAATGGTGGACGTATAGCTTCACGGTTCCAATACCCTGCTGCCGAGCGTACATCAAATACAACCAATTACAACAAAGCGTTAGCCGATCAGTTTAGCGGCAATGATGACATTAATGGCATTATGTGGATGCTTAAATAAAATTTGTTTTTAATTAGTTTGAACAAGGCGGAATTTCGGTTCCGCCTTTGTTTTTGGCACAAAAATTAAATCTAAAACCATGCGCTTATTACAAATAACACTGATACTTTCTTTGTTATCGCCAAAAGATAGCTGGCAGCCCAACCCTGCTCCCAAAGCAAAACATAAATTTATAATAGCGGCCCACCGCGGCGACCATGTAATTTACCCCGAAAACACCTTAGCCGCCTACCGGGAAGCTATAAAAAATGAAGCCGATTACGTGGAGATTGACCTGCGCACCACTAATGATGGCGAACTGGTGAGCATGCACGATGGCACCGTAAACCGCATGACCGATGGTAAAGGAAATGTTAAAGACCTTTCCCTTGCCGAATTGCTTAACCTAAAAGTAAAATGTAAGGATACAACCATAAAAGAGATTTTCAGGATCCCGACCTTTAAACAGATCCTTTCCCTCTGCAAAAACCGGATCAATATCTACCTTGATTTTAAAGCAGCCGATCCGGAGCTGGCTTACCAAATGATAAAGGAATACGGGATGGAAAAGCAGGTATTGGTTTACATAAACAGTGCCCCGCAATATACCGGCTGGCGCAAAGCTGCGCCCCGGATACCATTAATGTTTAGCCTGCCCGATAGTGTTAAAACCACAGCAGGCATGGCCGATTTTATCGACAAATATCATCCCGATATCCTTGACGGGTCATATAGCCAATACACTAATGGCATGGTTGTATTTGCCCAAAAATACCATATCCCGGTTTGGCCCGATATCCAGAGCGCGGGCGAAGGTGCGGCTGATTGGAATAAGGCGCTGGATAAAGGTTTGAAGGGCCTGCAGACAGACCATCCGGCTGCACTGGCAAAGTTTTTGAAAGAGAAAGGCCTGAGGTAAACAAAAGCTTTTTAAAGGGCATATAATAGCTATTACAGGCACACCTGATCCCAGTAAAAATAAGTAAAATTGTACTTAGGATATTCTGTAAGTAACAAAGCTCTTCATAAAAATGAAAACACTCGATGATCTGTTAATGCTTGGAGATGAGCGCTTATATCAAACTTCGGCGCCGGTTTTAAAAACAGAGCTCCATCTTTTAAAGGATTGGGTAGCTGATATGCACAACGTGATGGAGCAGATCAGGAATAAATATCATTTTGGCCGGGCTATCGCGGCCCCGCAATTGGGCATCATGAAAAGGCTTGTTTATATGAATATAGACAGGCCCATAGTTTTTATAAATCCCGAAATAAGCGACCAAAGTGTGGAGTTTTTTGAACTATGGGATGATTGCATGAGTTTTCCAAACCTGCTGGTTAAAGTAAAAAGGCATCAAAAGATAACTGTAAACTATCTTGATGAGCAATGGCAGTCACAGCAATGGATTATGGAAGGCGACCTTTCGGAGTTATTGCAGCACGAGTACGACCATTTAAACGGCATTTTATGTACCATGAAAGCTATTGACAACACCTCGTTTAAATGGCGAACAGCATGATGTATAACCACAAAACGAATGCTTCCACCTGTATATAACCACCCCGGTTGCGTTACTATGAGCCGAATAAATTAGCTAATCGGCTCATGGCTTACAATCGTCAACATAAAGAATAGCCTGATTTAACTTATGATCTTTTCGTCAGTTATTCCCTAACCTGGTAAATCTAAAAGAGTTTACGTTGATTTTAGCCGCCTGATGCGTCGGGTTCCTCCCCCTCAATGCTATTAAGTTAAGCTGTTTTTCACGCAAAGACGCAGAGACGCAAAGTGATTTACTTAATTTTTCTTTGCCATTAACAGTAACTATTCTATCAAATACCGGTTTTTAAGGAAATATCGAAGCAATGATGCCTTGTGGTTTTTACATCGGTTCGTTTGTCTGAAATCGTAATTATCACTCTGGCATCTTTGGGATTTTTTTAATATTAGTTGATATATCAACCAATATTAATACCTTTGCTTTATGAATCACAAAGTTGAACATCCTGCCCCGCCTTCGCTGGTGGCACAAATAGGCGCTCTTTATAACAGGATATATAAAGAATGTGATAAAATTTTCCGGGAACACAACTTCCCCCTTCAGATGGACCAGATACCAGTTTTGATGGTCCTTTATTACTCAGGCGGGGTATCTCAAAAAACTATCTGTACAGACCTTGGGCGCGATAAAGCATCAGTTAACAGAACAATATCAGTTTTATTCAAGAAAGATTTTGTGAAGGTAATCCCTGATACCGTTGATAAGCGCAAAACCCATGTAAAATTGACAACAAGCGGCGAAAGTGTGGCAAAACAGGCTGACGCTATCGTGCGGAGATTCGACGCAGTGCTGTCTTCGGAACTAACAGAACAGGAAAGAAAAGAATTTGACAAAACAATGCAGAAATTAATCGGAATGGTTACACCCGGCTAACGTAACTACTCTTTCATCCAAAAAACATATCAACAAAAAATGAAAAGAAACTTTTTTCTTATGGGCATGCTATTGCCCGTACTCGGCTATTGCCAAAGTGTTGACAGCAGTAGCATGCGCAAAAAACTGACTACTACCGCGCCCCTGCTGGGCGGTGTCACCGTAACCAATAGTGTAGCCCCGGTTGATGCCGGCGGAAATACGTTTACCATACAGCAACCTATTGTAGACGTCGGTTTCCCTGTGTTTAAGGATTTTTCGGCACCTCATCCCATTCTAATAAAAGCAGGCATCCGCTACCAGGGCCTTTTTCTTTCAGACGGGCAAAATATAAGCGGCAACGAATTTCATTCCATCACCGTTCCCTTGCTGGTAAATTATTCGCTTTCGCGCTCCACCAGTATCACTTTTGTGGGTTTGGCAACCATTGGCTCCGACTTTAAACGAAGTATTGGCGCAGAGGATATTCTTTATACTGCCGGTGTGCGGATAGGCTTTCGTCAGCGCAAGGCTTTTAAATATGGCATCACGCTCGTTTATACCAGCAACTACACCGGTAAATTCCTGCTGCCGTTACCTGATATCGACTGGACGATCAGCAACAGGCTAAGCCTCACTGGCATTATACCTGCCAGGGCTTCTTTAAAGTATAAGCTGTCGGCAATGCAATCACTGGGTATTACAGCGTCACTCAACGGCAGCATGTACCGCCTGAACGGGGATGCGAAAGATCAATATATACATTTGCGGCAAAATAGCGCTGGACTCATTTATGACCTTAAACTTAGCAGGCGATGGAAATTGAACATGATTGCCGGTCATACTTTTTCGCAAAGGCTGGAAACATTTAATATGGATCAAAAAGTACCATTCGACGGATTCAGCAAATTAAACGATCGGGTAGCCAATGTCGCTTATCGTCAGAATTCCTTTATATTCCAGGGTGGGCTTAGTTATGAGTTTTAGTGTCACTATTTTTAATATTAATTAAAATTCATAATTGACGCTGCATGGCGACCCGGCTTTTTACAACAAGAACCTAAAGAGTCTATCTAAATATGTTATCAGATTCCTCCCCCTTAATTTAAGAAGCGGTCTTTGAATTTATTTGGAGTAGTGCCTACTTCTTTTTTAAAAAGACGKGAAAAATAAGTTGTATTTTCAAAGCCAAGTAAATGCGAAATTTCCGATATATTCAGTTCGCCTTCTGTCAATAAATTTTTTGCTTCACCAATCAAAAAAAGATGAATAAGCTCTAACGCCGTCTTTCCTGTTTCTTCCTTTAGTAAATCGGTTAAATAGCGGGGAGATATATGCAGCTTTTCTGCCATGAAAGACACCGTGGGTAGCCCCATATTTTTCGTTTTTCTTTCTTCAAAATTAGCAGCGAGCAATGTATTGAACTTGGTAACGGTTGAACCGGTTAATTCTGTCCGGTGAATAAACTGTCGTTTATAAAAACGCTGCGCATATTTCAGCATCGAATCAATATGACTGATGATGATCATTTTGCTATGTTCATCTGTATTATTGTTATACTCCTTTTCTATGGTGAAATACAGGTTCCAGATAATATTTTCTTCTGCCGGTGAAAGGTGCAGTGCCTCATTTACCTCGTAGTCAAAATAGCTGTATTTTTTAATTTCACTGTAGAGGGGCGTTCCAGGTAAAAAGTCCTCGTGGATAATGATCAGAAACCCCTTTTCCTCTAGCTCCATATTTTGGAAAAATACTTTCTGCTGCGGTTTGATAAATGACATAGAGCCAAGATCATGGTCGTACTTGGTTTTTCCGTATAGCATTTGCCCTGATTTCAGCTTTTTGAATCCAATGATGTAAAATGCTGAAGTAAATTCAAGTTCGCTGATGCCGGTGCAATTATCCCGTTCGCCGTAAGCCACACTAAAAAGAGGGTGCTCAGGCGGCTTTACACCAAGAACTTCATGCAGTTCGCTGATTTTTTTGAAATGCTTCATATTGTTCGCTATTATAAAAACAGGACCCGGAAAATCCGGATCCCGCTAATGTTACTTCCCTTAACCATGTGCTGCCACAGAAACATCCTGCCATGATTCCCATGTTTTCAGGCGTTCTTCGTAAGTGTATTTTACCCAAGGGTAAACAGTTTTACCCAATAGCAATCTTAATGGCGGATTTTCCGAATCCACCAGGGTAAGTAGCGCATTGGCAGTTGCTGCAGGGTTACCGGAATCTTGATCACCAGCGTGCTCATAAAAATCTTTTCTTATACCATCGTAAGCCGGCATGGATTCACTCAATGCAAGAGAGTTAGTACCGAAGAAATCTGTGGAGAAACCAGCCGGTTCCAGTATGGTTACTTTAATACCAAAACCACTTACTTCGCCAGCCAGTGTTTCGGTAAGACCTTCAATTGCAAACTTAGATGCACTATACAATCCCATTAATGATACCGTATTCAAACCCAAAGCGCTTGACAGTTGAATGATTTGTCCTGATTTTTGCTGACGCATGATGGGCACAACCGCTTGTATAGTCCATAATGAACCCAGTACATTAGTTTCAAACTGCGTCCTTACATCTTGCTCATTTAATTCCTCTACAGCTCCGATATGTCCGTAGCCGGCATTATTGATGAGTACATCGATGCGGCCAAAGTGAGATTTTGCAGTTTCAATTGCTTCAAAACTTGCTTTTTTATCAGTTACATCAAGTTTAAGCACCAAAAGATTTTTGGTAAATTCTTTTGAAAGTTCCGTTAACGCATCAGGGTTTCGAACTGCGGCTACCACATTGTCGCCGCGTTTTAGGAACGCCTCTGCCCAGATTCTGCCGAATCCGCGGGATGCGCCTGTTATAAAAATTGTTTTTGCCATTATTTTATTTTTAATATTTATAAGGACAAAGTTCGGCTAACTAATACAGCTATTCTGATACAAAAGTAGGCAATAATGAAACGTTTTTACGATAGTTAAGTATGGGAATAGCCACCGTCTTTGCAGTTCTGTTTATCTGGTCGGCCATGACATGCTCAAAAATTCAGAACCTGACTTATGAAGTTCAGACACTTGCAGTTCGTCATCCAAGGGAACGGGATGACCAAGCAAATCATTATTCCCGGTTCGTGACCTTTTTACGGTGATTTAAACCCCAGTCTTTCAGGGAATAAATGATTGGTGTCAGTGTATCGGCATATTCAGCCAATTGATAGGTGATCTTAACCGGATAACCATCGATCACGGTCCTGATGACCAACCGGTGCTGTTCCAGATCTTTCAGTTCTTTGGCCAAAACTTTGGGCGTAATACCGGGGATACTTTGCTGTATATCGGTGAACCGATCGTTTCCAACGCCTACAGAAATGATAATGGGTAGTTTCCATTTACCATTGATCACATCAAGTGCATCCCTCACGGGCTTTATCGTTTCGATGCATTCACAATACGCTTTTTTTGCTGCCATAAAACCTCATTGAAAACTATTCCACTTTCCTTTAGGAAATCACTATACAAAAGAAAGTATAAATTCACCAATTTTGCAAAAGAATTTATTAAGAATTTAAAACCAAGCGTAATGAAAATAGGAATTATAGGCACCGGCGCAATCGGCGGCATCATCGCAAAGAAATTAGCTGCAGCCGGTCACGACGTAAAGGTTTACAGCTCAGGAGGTCAGCAAAAATTGGAAGAAAAGGCTCGGGAACTGGGCGTTATGCCATCCACCAAAGACCAGATCATAGCGGATGTTGAAGTACTTATCGTATCCGTTCCCACAATAGCTGTCCCGGAATTATCAGATCTTATCGCAAAAGTTTCTGATAAGGTGATCGTGATCGACACATCGAACTATTACCCGTTCCGGGATGGCGAGATCGAAGACTTGAAGAATGGAAAAGTCGAAAGTGTATGGGTTTCGGAAACCATGGGAAGACCCGTGATCAAAGCTTTTAACAATTTACTGGCGCATAGCCTTGAATATGGTGGCAAACCTGAAGGTACCGAAGACCGTATCGCGATGGCCGTTTCAGGTGACGATGCCGACGCTAAAAGGATAGTTTCAGCCCTGGTCAACGATGCAGGGTATGACGTAGTAGATGCGGGTACACTTGTAAACTCCTGGAGACACCAGCCAGGCACTCCGGCTTATTGCACAGAACTGAACGCAGATGAACTTCGCCGGGCCCTTACCCATGGCGAAAAACAAGAAGCTGCACACCTGCGGGACTATGTTATCGGAAAATTCATGGAATTTTCAACACCGCCCACACATGAAGAAGTCGTGGCGCTTAACCGTTCATTGTTTCCTGAAAACCCTAAGAGGCATTGATCAACAAGGGTGCTATAACCGCCGGATTATCGAATGCAATCAGGCCTAGAACGTGTTAATGATGTTTATTGTCTGTTTATTCAAAAAGCAATAAAAGGTATTTGGCAAAGCGCTCCGCGGGTGTATGAAAGGTGTGTCAACGGTGCATGTAAAGTACTGCTCTGAATTTCAAATAACATTTTAAAAAAAAACATTTTTCGGAGTTGCCCCCTGAATTAAGTATTAATTAAATTTTGGTTGAAAATTAGATTTGGTTTACTAAATTGCCTTTTGTAAACCTAATTGATTGCACCTTGCCGTCAACACATCAACCAATTATTGAAAACTTAATTTATTACTATGTCAACCGACCGCAGAAAATTCATCAAGCACCTTGGAGCCTCAGTTTTACTTACCTCGGCGTCGCTCAGAAGCCTGGCAGCACAGGAAGAAAATGAACTCAGGATCCTCCGTGCCGAAAAACGCATCAGCCCGAATGATAAAATCCGAATAGCCACCATAGGCATGGGCATTATGGGTTTTGCCGATACCAAAGCAGCTTTAACAGTGCCCGGCGTAGAGTTGGTTGGCTGCTGCGACCTGTACAAGGGACGGCTTGACAGGGCAAAAGAAGTTTACGGGGCCGGCCTTTTTACTACCGGCGATCATCGTGAAATATTGGCCCGTAAAGATATTGATGCTGTTATTATTGCCACCAGCGACAACTGGCACAGCCAGATAGCCATTGATGCTATGCACAGCGGCAAAGCGGTGTATAGCGAAAAACCGATGGTGCACCAGATAAGCCAGGGCCTTGCCGAAATAAAAGCGCAGCTGGATACCAAAATGGTTTTGCAGGTAGGCAGCCAACGGGTAAGCAGCATAGCCTATAAAAAGGCTAAAGAACTATTTGAGGCGGGCGCTATCGGTAAGATCAATTCTATCGAGGCTTCGTTTAACCGGCAAAGCCCTTTGGGCGCCTGGCAATATACCATCCCATTTGATGCTTCGCCACAAAGCGTGGATTGGACGCGGTTTCAGTCAAACGCTAAAATAAAGTATGGTTATGACAGCAAACGGTTCTTCAGGTGGAGGAATTACCGTGAATATGGTACAGGCGTTGCCGGCGACCTGTTTGTGCACCTGCTTAGCGGTATCCACTTTATAACCGGGTCAAAAGGTCCCGAAAGGATCTATTCTATTGGCGACCTTGCTTACTGGAAAGACGGCCGCAATGTACCCGATGTAATGAGCGCGGTGATCCATTATGGCGAAACAAAAGAGCACCCTGCTTTCCAGGTAACACTCCGGGTTAATTTTATCAGTGGTGAAGGCGACTACGGTACAACCAAAATTGTAGGCTCCGAAGGCGTGATGGATCTTATGGGCGATGATGGCTTTAGCATCCGTAAAAGTAAAATGCCGGTTGCTACAGGTATTGGTGGCTGGGACGCTCTATCTACCTATACAGAAGCGCAGCAAAAGGCCTTAATGGACGATTATAACAAACGTTTCTCGCAAACCGATCAGCAGGCACCTACAAGCCCGGATGTTACTTACAAAACACCGGAAGGTTACAATGCCTCAAACGATCACTTTGCCAATTTCTTTGATTCTATCCGTACAGGTAGGCCGGTTGTTGAAGATGCGGTATTCGGGTTCAGGGCCGCAGCGCCTTGTTTAGCCTGTAACGACAGCTACTTCCAGAATAAAGTGATCCGTTGGGATGCCAATGCGATGAAAATAGTTTAGCCTGTAGGTAGCATCCTGCGTCTCCTGGCAATTCATATCAAAAATTATAGTACCTGCTATGGCTTAGCAATTAAAAAAACACGCTTACTGGTAGCGTTTTGCTGTTGATTATCGTATTGGTTAGAATAAATGCTAATCAACATATGAAAAAAGTTTTTACACAAGGGGCGGGCATGATCGGGATGATGTGTTTGCTCAGTTGCCTGTTAACCTCATGCCTTAAGGATAGTAATAACCATTATGTGCCACCTCCGGCCGCGCTAATCTCTGCTATAAATGCTTCGCCGGATGCTCAGCCGGTGGATTTCTACCTGGATCAAAACAGGGCAAACAACTTCTCTATTAAAAGCGGTGAAAGCCTGGATTATATCAGGGCATATACCGGGAAAAGAACCGCAACATTTTATGTACAGGGAAGTCAGCAGAAAATAAAGAGCGATACGATAACCCTTAAGGCCGACCAACTGTATTCACTGTTCCTGGCCAACCAGGTTAGCACGCCCGATCTGTTGCTGATTGCTGATTCTATAAGCCGTCCGGCTGAAGGCAAGGCTACTATCAGGTTTGTCAACTTAAGCCCCGATCCTGGTGCTACAGATCTGGCAATCAAAGGAGGCGCGATACTTGCCTCGGGAATAACCTATAAACATTACTCTGCGTTCGTCCCTGTTGAAGGCGCTACTGCTTTTACCTTTGAAATTCGCAAAGCAGGAACATCCACTGTGTTATACACACTTACCGATGTTACATTGAAAAGAAACACCATTAACACCATATGGTCGCAGGGATTTGCAGCGGCCACTGATGTAAAAAAATTCAGTGCCCATGTGCAGGAGAATGTATATTATTATTGATCTGTTTATTCTGAATCAACCAAAAATCCCTGCTTTTGGAAGAAGGCAGGGATTTTTGGTGTAATAATAGTTTCAGGCAGCACTCTGGCCAATGGCGAAATAGGAGCGATTACTAAAAATCAGGATTAATACTAAACTTAATACCATAAGCAGAACTACCAGCATGATCAAGATAATTAAATCTTCTGACTACATCTACCCGTAATAACTTAAAAATATTGCCGATGCCGGCTCCCGCTTCTATATAGGGAATAGTGCCTAAAGCATAAGTACCGTTTGCACCATTTGATCCTGTTGGAAATTTGTATAAGTTTTTTGAGTAAAGTGGATTGTTTTCATTGCGTAAACCGCCATATAAAATTTTAAATGAAAGAAATTCCCTCCACTTTAAATGTTCTATTAATGGAATCTTATTCAGAAAAAAGCCATTAAAACTGTGCGTCAGGTTCAAACCCACATAATGGTCACTTACAAACTCCAGGTAGTTCATTTGGTTGTAGGCATCAGGATCATAAGCAAAAGATTGATTAGCCGGACTGATATTCAGCAACGGAAATGGAACCTTTCCTTTTAGCACGGCGCCCAGCAATGTAATATCCGAATAACCTAATTGCGATAAATAAAACCGTTTAAAAATATTCGCACTTATATTGGTATAGCTATATGATCCATTGGCTAACCCTTTAAAACCCTGATTTATCTGCAAGTTAAAAATGGGGTATTTACTAAAAATAGTATGCCGCGACCCGGTTCCCTGTATAATTTGTTCATGAGGAGCATACCTTAGTCC